>JBILDK010000436.1:0-2987 GCA_044352625.1 Planctomycetota bacterium | reverse complement strand
GCCGCCCATGACGAGATTGCCCGCGAGCCACCCGCAGGTGGTGACGAGCAGCAGGACCAGCGCAAGCCGGCCGCGGGTCACAGATCGTCCAGCAGGCTGATCGCCACCAGCTGCTGACGCGGGATCGCCACGCGCTGGCGGTTCACGCGCACGCCGATCTGGCGCGATTCCAGGGCGTAGACCTCCTTGGTGCTGTTGCCGTCGCGCTGGTCGTGGAGATCGGCGTCTTTCAGATCGAGGTGATCGGCGCTGTATCCGGCCAGAGTGCCGATGGCGAGGTAGTGCGCCCCGAGGTCGCAGACCACGACACGGCCGCGGTAGGGTTCGAGGAAGTCAGGCGCCGAGTTCGTATTCATCGGGGTCAGCCGGGCGGGGGTCGTCGAGGTGCTTTTGCAGGGTCTTGATGAAGCTGCGCGCGCGCGACGGGCGCATGCGCTTGAACAGGCATTTCACCAGCAGCGCGCAGGAGTCGTCCACGGTCTGGTCATCGTCGAGGGGGACCTCGGCCCGGCCCATGGTGCGGTGGCCGCCGGCGCTGCCCAGTTCGGCGAAGGCGGTGGCGGCGCGCCGGCCCACGTCCTGGTGGTGGCCGTCGCCGCGGAAGATCGCCACCAGGCGGCGGGGCTTCTCAACCACGCCGGCGCACACCACCCATGAGATGCCGAAGGTCAGCAGCAGCATGTCGGCCACCTGCACCAGGTGGTCGGGGCTGCGCACCGTGCCGAAATGGATCAGCATGTGGTCGCGATAGACCACGCGGTGGGTGATGCCCCAGGCGATGACATCGAGCATCGGCGCTGGAATCTGGCTCTTTTCCAGGCGTTCAAGGAAATAGCGGTCGGCCTTCTGGTGCAGCACCTCGAAGGCGGCGATGTCGGCGGCGGTGGTCTTGCGCTTGAGGTCATTGGTGTCGGTGGTGATGCCGAACAGCAACGCGGTGGCGAGCTGGCGATCGATGCGCACCTCGGCTTCGAGCAGGTACTCGGTCATCATCGACGAGGTCGCGCCGTAGTGCGGGCGCAGGTCGACGAAGTCCGCCACCGTGTCCTCGCGCACCGGGTGGTGGTCGATGACCACCTGGGCGACCGGGCGATCGAGCTTCCAGAAGCCGGGCTGGGCATCGACCACGGCCACCAGCGGCGCGTCTGCCAGCTCCTCCGGATCGAGGCGGTCGATCTTCTTGCGCAGCCAGTTGATGAGCAGCTTGTTCTGGTAGCGCTGGACTTCGCCGGTGTAGCGGATCGCCACGTCGCAATCCACCGCGCGCCACAACGCGGCCAGGGCCAAAGCAGCGCCGATCGCATCCGGGTCGGGATCGCCGTACATCAGGATCAGGGCTTTGCCCGCGACGCGGGCCGGAGCGAGCAGGCGGTCGAGTCGGGCGAGGGTGGCGAGGCGCGCAAACACCGGGCTGCGCGCCGCGGTCGAGGGCGGCAACAGGGTGAGGAAGCCCTCGGGCGCGGTCTTGCCGCGCTTGGCGTCGCCCCGCACCAGGAACACGGCGCAGGTCGGCGGCAGCCAGGCACGGATGCGGCTCGCGGTCGCGGCGTCGTCCACCGCCACCAGATACGGCGGCGGCGGCAGGTCGCCGGGCGCAGCGGCGTACGCGTCCTCGACCACGTTCACCTGCACCCCGGGATACGGGGCCAGGGCCAGCTCCTGCTCGGGATTGGTCGTGTACACCCGCACCGGGACCCGCGCCCCGACGAAGAATCCGGCGGTAGCCACGGTCTGGCTGTTATGGCCGATGATCGTGACCTGTGCGGGCGCCTGGACCACGACCTTGGGCGCTGGCGTGCGGCGGGCACGGCGGCGGGTGGCCGGTTGTGGATGGCTTTCAGACATGAGCGGGGCAGTGTCCGGCGCACCGGCACGATGCAAATGTCCGGCCCGACCCCCATGACCGATCCCTTGCCCTGCGCTCCCGACCTCTTCGACCTGCTCGTCTGCCCGCAGTCGCGGCAGCCGCTCAAATGGGTCGCTGACCGCCTCATCTCGACCGATCCCGCCACCCGGCGCTCGTATCGCGTGGACCAGGGCATCCCGGTGATGCTGATCGAGGAGTCCACCGTGCTCGACGAGTCGATCTGGCGCGACCTGATGGCCCAGCCGGGTCCGGTGGGCGCCGGCCCCGCTGCCGTGCGCGCCCGTCACCTGCCGGGCGGATGAAGGTCGCTGCGCAGCTCCTGCGCCATCGCGGCTCCGGCGCGTTGCACTACGATCTGGTCCTCGGCCAGGGCCGACGCTGCCCCACCCTGTCCCTGGTCCCGCCGCCGCGGCGCTGGACCGCCACCTGGAACCTCCCTCATCGCCGCTCGTGGCTGACGCGGGCCGCGCCGCTCACTGGCGGTCGCGGCGTGGCCGAGCGCATCTGGCGTGGAACCGCACAGCGACACGGCCGCGCCGTGCTGCTGCCGGGCGCGGCCATCACCTGGACTGGCGCTAGGGTTGCCATCACCGGCTGGCTGGCGAGACTGCGGCCACATGGTCGGTATCGACACCTCCACCGCTTCTGAGACCACCGGCGGTCCGCTCAGCACCGGCGAACTGCTCGCCCGCCGCCTGACCCATCAGGCGATGTTCGAAGCCACGCTGAAGGAGATCTTCCTCAGCCAGCATGTGCGCCTGACCGAACCGCTGGCCAAGCCGAGCAAGGAAACGGTCGTCTATAGCGGCATTTATCACGGCGAGGAAGTCGCCGTGAAGATCTTCGTCCCGGCGATCAGCGATATCACCGACGCCATCGCCGCCTTCGGCTCGTTCAAGGTCGAGTGCGAGAAGACCATGATCCTCTCGCGCCGCTCCAAGGCGATCTTGCAGGTCATCGAGTACGGCGACGCCGAGCTGCCCGAGGACCTTCCCGACGAACTGCGCGAATTCTTCCCGGTACACATCCTGCCCTTCATGATCACCGAGAAGGCGCGCTTCGGCAGCCTCGACCGGGTGGTCAAGAACCGCCGACAAATGCCAGGCTTCGACCGGGTTGC
>JBILDK010000001.1:0-32295 GCA_044352625.1 Planctomycetota bacterium | reverse complement strand
ATCTTGTAGACCACGCCGCTGATCTCGGGCTCGATCTCGCTGCGGCAGGTGAACCACTCCGCCGCGGCCCAGCGTTCGATGACCTGCTTGGCGTGGGCGTTGCCGCCCTCGGCCAGCCTGGCCACCACCGCGAAGTTGTCGAACACCAGCACGGTGCGCGCGAGGCCATCGGCGGCGGCGGCGGCGTTGGGGCCTTCCAGCTCGCGGGTCAGGAACGGCACATTATAGCCACCGAGCATGGTGCCGAGCATGTCGACCGCGGCCGCGGCGCTGACCAGCGGGCTTTTCGTGTCGCCGTGGGCGATGGCGCCCAGCCACTCGGCCTTGACCTTGGCAGCGGGATCGACGCCGGGGCTGACGCGCTCGCGCAGGAGTTCGACCAGGAACGCGCCCTCGTTGGCGGGCGGCTGTTCGAGCAGACGGCATACATCGATAGCCTGGGCCGGGGTCAGGGGCACCGGCGGGATGCCCTGCTTGGCGCGGTCGGCGGCGGCGGAGCGGTAGTCAGCAAAGAAGTCGGCCATGGTGGAATCCCTGATCGTGCACGGTGGAACGTGGCTGAGTATGTGCGCCTGTTCCGTTCGTCCATCCATGGGCCGCGAACGGCGGTCATGCACGACGCGGGTTTGCGACCACCACCGTAGCGGTCGCGGTTTCCGCGTTACGCCAGCGTGAAGCGCGCGACCACGGCCTTCAGCTCATCGGCCGCCTTTTGCAGCTCGCGGGCCGCATGCTGGGTCTGACCGGCCCCGTTCGAGGCATCGGCCGCGGCCCCGGCGACCCCGTTGACCGCAGCGCTGATGCGCTCGCCGCCGCTCGCGGCGCGGGTCGCGCTGCCGGCGATCTCGCGGGTGGTGGCCGACTGCTCCTCGACCGCCGCTGCCACCTGACGCTGGGCGTCGGCAATGCGGTTGATCTGTTCGGAGATGCGCGCGATGGCGGCGGTGGTGGCTACCGCATCCGTCTGTATCCCCGCGACCTTGGCGGTGATCTCCTCGGTGGCTTTGGCGGTCTGTCGCGACAATTCCTTGACTTCGGCGGCAACCACGGCGAAGCCGCGACCCGCCTCGCCCGCCCCGGCGGCCTCGATGGTGGCGTTCAAGGCCAGCAGATTGGTGCGCACGGCGATGGCAGCGATCAGCTTCACCACATCGCCGATTTCCTGCGACGACGACGCCAGCTTGACCACGGTCTGGCTGGCTGAGGCGGTTTCGCGGACGCCCACCTCAGCCGCCCCCGCCGCATCCGAGGCGGACCGCGCGATCTCGCCGATCGAGGCCTCCATCTCCGCGGCAGCGGCGGCCACGGAATTGATCGAACTGGACACGTCCTGGGCCACGTCGCGCACTGTGACCGCCTCGCTGGCGGTGATGCCGGCGCTGGCCAGCATGCCATTGGACAGGGTCGACAGATTGCTCGCATCCGCGCCCACCACGTCGGCCTGTTTCGCCACCAGACCGATGCGGTCCCTGAGCATCGCCGCCATGGTGTTCAAGGTCTCGGTCAACCGACCGGTCTCATCGCGCCAGGCGACCGTGGCCCGCTGGGTGAAGTCGCCCTGGGCGATGCGCTCGGCCAAGGTCATGGCCCCGGACAGGGGCCTGAGAATGGCGCGCACCAGCAGTTGGGATACGCCGAAGAGGAGCAGAGGGGCGAGCAGGACGATGCCGCCTACCACCCAGGCCACGGTGCGTTGGGTAGCGGTGATGGAGGTGGTGGCATGGGCACGGGACTCCACCAGCGCTTGGCGCAGATTTCCACCCGCCTGGTCGACCGCCGCCTGGATAGCGAGAAAGTTCGTGCGGGCGCGACGCGCCTGATCCGGCAGGTCGGCGCAGGCGGTGATACCGGCGGCGACCGGCTCGGCCTTGGCCTTCCACATGGCCGCCGTTTGCTTGGTGGACGAAAAGGTGGTGATGCAATTGCGGGCGGTGGCTCCCTCCTTGGCCATGATGCGCTCGAACTCCGCCAAGTGGGCCATGTCTCCGGTCAACTCAAAGCGATGGTAGCTGTTGCCCAGGCCCAAGATCACCGCGGTGCCATCGCGCAGCGACGCGAGCAGATTGAATTCGTCGGCGGTGAGATCCTCTCCCTCCTGCTGGAGGTTGGTCTGGCGCTTGGCAAGGGCGATGGTCAGGCCGTTGACCAGGTGCTGGATGTTGTCGATGGCTTTATCTAGGCGCGATGAGATCTCCCGTTCCGCCTTCTGGGCCACCACCAGCCCGGCAAAGCCTTTTCGGTAATCCGTCAGCGCGGTCCGCGCCGCAGCGGCCTCGCCCATCTGCGCCCGGTCAAGGATCGCCTCTAGCCCGGTGCAGGACGTCGCGTGATCCGTGACCAGGGCGGCATGGTAATACTGGTACCATTCGTGTTCGATCAGGCACACGTTGGAAAAGGCTTCGCTCGCATCACGGGCGGTGTCTGCCGCCGCACTGGCCACGGACAGGCGCTGCCAGCCCCACCAGCCGGCGACCACGGTGACCAACAACACCGCGATGCCCGTGAAGGCCAGCCCGCTGAACTTGGTTCGCAACGAGACATCGGTCAGCCGCATGATCCGTCCTTACTTGGCGCCCGATGCCTTGATCTGTTCCATGGTCAGGTCGTAGACGCCACACCCGACGATGAAAACCTCGCCACCGTGCTTGGCTTGCACGACATAGCTCACCTTGAGCGACGGCTCTTTTTCGCCTGGCTTCGGCCACAGATAGTCAACCCAGCCACCACCCGCAGCGGCAACCGTGTTCATGTCCACGAAAAAGGCCTTGCCGTTGGCATCCTTGAGTCCGAGCAAAGGCCTGGTCTCCATCTTTGGCTTGACCGGATGCATCTGCATGACGCCCTCCTGGTCATGGATCCAGATGTAGGTGCCGCCAAAGATGAACGCGCTGTCCTTGCCGCGAAACGCCGGGAACGCGGCGCGACCATCCTTGGCCACCAGGGCGGAGGCCTCGCGCACCTTGTCGATGATCTGCTGCGGCGTCGGCACCGCTGTGGCCGTGGCCTGGCATTGCGCTTCGCTCTCGGCGGCAAGTGCGACCTGTTGCGGTGTGAGATCCGCCGCGGCCAGGGCCAGGGGCACGGCGAACAGGCAGGCGAGGAGACGAGACATGGGGACTCCTGATAAACGGGTGTCGATGACTGGTTCGGGTCGCTTGTTCATACCCCCTGAATCCGGATTGCGCCAGGATGAGTTGGGAGCGCCGGGGACCTCACCGGCGTGCGGCGTTGCGCGCCGGTGAGGGCGGCATGGAATGCGGCACATGCTCCGGCACTGGTTCCTGTTCGCGGTAGGGCTCGCGGTCCTGGCGGCCTGGCGATTGCCGGGGCCAGGCGCGGCGGTGCCGTGGTTGTCGTGGGTGCTGGTGCCGACGGTGTTCCTGTGTGCAGGCCTGGGGCTGCCCGGGGCCGAGCTGCGCCGGGCGGCGCGGGACTGGCGGCTGCATGCGGCGGTGCAGGGCACGTCGTTCCTGCTGCTGCCGCCGCTGTTCGCCGCTGCCGCCTGGCTGCTGCATCAGGCCGGGGTTCCACCGGCGGTGACCCTGGGCGTGGTGATCCTCGGCTGCCTGCCGACCACCATCACCAGTTGCGTGATCTTCACCCGCCAGTCGGGCGGAGATGAGGCCGGAGCGGTGGTCAACGCGGTTCTGGGCAATCTGCTTGGCATCGCGGTGACCCCGGCGCTGATCTGGTTGCTGGCGGGGCACACCGGGCATATCGATCCGACCGGCGCGGTGCGGGCACTGCTGCTCCAGGTGGCGTTGCCCATGGCCGTCGGTCAGGTGGCGCGGCGTTGGCTGGCGGCCTGGACCGAGACCCGGCGATCGGCCCTGTCCACCCTGAGCAATCTGTGCCTGGTGGGCGTGGTCTGGCAGGCGTTCAGCGCCGGCTTCGCCCATGGCATGGACATCAACGGGGGGATGCTGGCCCTGACGGCGGGGGCGATGGCGCTATTGCACGGACTCGCCCTGCTGGTGCCGACGGGCCTGGGCACGCGATTGACCCTCGATCGTGCGCGGCGCGTGACCTTGGCGGTCTGCGCCAGCCAGAAGACCATCGCCCTCGGCATCCCGCTGATCTATTTGCTGCTGCCCCGGGATCCCCAAGTGGCGCTGGTGACGGTGCCACTGCTGCTCTACCATCCGGTGCAATTATTGGCCGCGAGCATCGCCGCACCTCGCTGGCTGAAGTGGGTCGAGGCTGCCCCCCGGGAGCGCAGGCTTTAGCATGCTGTCTGGGCGCATCGGCATTGCCCCAGCAGGCTGAAGCCTGCGCTCCCAGCACCCCTTCCAGTGGGCGCCCTGGGCCCTAGCATGCCGACCCTTTCCGGAGGCCCCGCCATGCCCGCCACCCTCGGTCCCATCGTCGCCAAGTTCGGCGGCACCTCGGTCGCCACCGCCGCGCAGTTGCGTAAGGTCCAGGCGATCATCGACGCTGATCCGCGCCGCCGCTTCATCGTGCCCTCGGCCCCGGGCAAGGCCCACGCGAAGGACACCAAGGTCACCGACCTGCTGTATCTGGCGCACCAGACCGCCGCCTCGGGCCAGAGCATCGACGCGGTGTGGGGCACGGTCGCGGCGCGTTTCCTCGGCATCGTCGCCGAACTCGGCCTCAGCCTCGACCTGGCTCCGGAGCTGGACGCGACCAAGGCGAAGATCATCACGATCGCCCAGGCCGGCGGCACCGCCGACTACGCCGCCTCGCGCGGCGAGGCGATCAACGGGCGCATCGTCGCGGCGCTGCTCAAGGCCGAGTACATCGACGCCGCCGACGTGGTGGTCTTCGACCGCAGCGGCCGCCTCGACGCCCAGACCTATGTGCTCATGGCCAAGCTCATGGCCGGTCCCGGGCGCTACGTGGTGCCCGGTTTCTATGGCCGCACCCAGACCGGCGAGGTCAAGACCTTCAGCCGCGGCGGCAGCGATGTTTCGGGCTCGGTGGTGGCGCGCGGCGTGAATGCGGCGCTCTACGAGAACTGGACCGACGTCTCCGGCTTCCTCATGACCGACCCGCGCATCGTAACCGAGGCCAAGCCCATCGCCGAGGTCACCTACGGCGAACTGCGCGAGCTGAGCTACATGGGCGCCAGCGTGCTGCACGAAGAAGCGGTGTTCCCGGTGCGGGAGGCCGGCATCCCGATCAACATTCGCAACACCAACCGCCCCGACGACGCCGGCACCATGATCGTCAAGAGCCGCGACCCAGGCCACCAGGTGGTGGTGGGCATCGCTGGCACCAAGGGCTTCACCGTCATCCACATCGAGAAGGCATTGATGAACAGCGAGGTCGGTTTTGGCCGACGCGTGCTCGACGCCTTCGAACGCCTGGGTATCAGCTTCGAGCACACCCCCACCGGCATCGATACCATGAGCGTGGTGGTCAGCGACAAGCAGCTCACTGCGCCGGACGGCAGCGCGCGGCTTGAACAACTGCTCGAAGACCTCCAGGCGACGCTGCGCCCCGACAGCCTCAAGGCCTCGCCGGGCATGGCACTGGTCGCCACCGTAGGCCAGGGCATGAACCACGCGATCGGCACCGCGGCGCGGCTGTTCAGTGCCCTGGCCAAGGCGCGGGTCAACGTGCGCATGATCGACCAGGGTTCGAGCGAGCAGAACATCATCGTCGGCGTCGAGGAATCGGACCTCCCGGCGGCGATCAAGGCCATCTACGCGGAGTTTGCATGAGCCATCCCCTGCCTAAAGGCACCATAGTGACGTTGGTCGAAGAGATCTCAGACTTCGACGCCCAGGAGCAGGAGCGCATCACCCCCGCGGGCAGCGTCGGCACCATCACTGGCCGCGGCAACGAACGCAGCGATGGCGAGGCCGGCTGGTGTTATGATTTGGAATTTCCCAGTGGGGCGTGGATTACTGCGGACGATCACGAATTGGATGATGCGGGTCGGTTTCGGATTGGGTAGGCACGCTTTCGAGCGGCCGGGCCGGCCGCGCTCCCAGGGAGCGCTAGTCTTCGCGGCGGTTGGAGAGGGTGCGCGTGCGGTGATTCTTGGCTTCGAGCCGGCGCTCTTTGCTGGCGCGGGTCGGTTTGGATTTCCGGCGCGGCTTGGGAATGGTGCAGGCTTCGACCAGTAGCTCCGACAGGCGTTCGATCAACAGGTCGCGGTTGCGTCCGGCGCTGCGCGTTTCGCTACAGGTCAGCACCAGTTCGCCCGCATCGGTCAGCCAATGGCTGGCGAGCCGGGCCAGGCGTTCCGCCGCCGCTGGGCGCAATGCGAGATCCACCACATCCAGGCGCAGTTCGACCTGCGAGGCGGTGGTGTTGACGTGCTGGCCACCGGGGCCACCGGAACGCACCTGCGACCAGCGCAGACGGGCGGCATCGATGGCCACGCCGGGGGCGAGATGGATCACGATGGCCGCGACGAAAAGGCTATCCGCCCGCGCCCAGCAGCCGCGCAACGGTGCTCGGACCCGGCCGGCTGATGATGCCGCGCTCGGTGATGATGGCGGTGATGAGGTGGCCCGGCGTCACATCGAAGGCCGGGTTGGCGCAGGTCATGTCCGCGACCGTGGCGGGCGTGCCCTGGGGCCGGCGCACCTCGTCGGCGTGGCGTTCTTCGATGACGATGCCGCTGCCATCCACCAGAGTCGGGTCGAAGGTCGCAGTGGTGGCGGCGACATAGAACGGGATGCCGTGGTGGCGGGCGAGGACCGCCAGGCCGTAGGTGCCGATCTTGTTGGCCGTGTCGCCGTTAGCGGCGATGCGGTCGGCGCCGACGATCACCGCCTGGATCAGGCCCCGGGCCATGAGCGCACCGGCCATGCTGTCGCACACCAAGGTCACCGGCACGCCCGCCTGGGCCAGCTCGGGTGCGGTGAGGCGCGCACCCTGCAACAGCGGCCGAGTCTCACCGACGAACACCTGGAGGTGCTTGGCCTGGGTATGGGCCTGGACGATGCAGCCCAGGGCGGTGCCCACGCCACCAGTGGCCAGCACGCCGGTGTTGCAGTGGGTGTAGACGCCGCCGCGCTCGGGCAGCAGGGTCGCGCCAAAATGCGCGATGCGGATGCATTGTTCAGCATCCTCGCGGTGGATGCGCTTGGCTTCCATCAACAGCCGCGCGCACATCTCCAGGGCGGTGAGGTGACCGACGTGGCGCTGGTAGCAGGCGTTCATGCGCGCCAGGGCCCAGCGCAGGTTCACCGCCGTGGGACGAGCTGATTCCAAGCGTGCACTACCGGCGGCCAGGGCTGCGGTCAGGGCCTCGCTGGTGGCACCGGCGCCGGCGGCCTGGGCGGTGGCCACCGCGTGCAGCACCACGGCATAGGCGCCGCTGATGGCAATGGCCGGAGCACCGCGCACGGCAAGGTCGATGATCGCACTGCGTACCGCTTCGAGCTCGCGCAGGTGCAGGTACTCGACCACGTCCGGCAGGCGGGTCTGATCGAGCAGGATCAGCTCACCATCATCCAGGCCACCCTGCCAGGCGACACCGCGAAGAGGAGCGGACAGGGGTGCAGGGGCCATGGCGAAGACCTCAGATACGGGTGCGGATGACGTCGGCGAACTGGCGGAACAGGTACAGCGGATCGGCGGGGCCGGGGCCGGCCTCGGGGTGGTACTGCACGCTGAACTGCGGCTTGCTGACATGCTCGATGCCGGCGCAGGTCTGGTCGTTGAGGTTGATGTGGCTCATGCGCACGTCCGCCGGCAGGCTGGCGGGATCCACAGCGAAGCCGTGGTTGTGGCTGGCGATCTCGACCGCGCCGTCGCGCAGGCGCTTGATCGGGTGGTTCGCGCCGCGATGGCCGAACTTGAGCTTGAAGGTCTTCGCGCCGTAGGCGAGACCGAGGATCTGGTGGCCGAGGCAGATGCCGAACAGCGGCAGGTCGGTTGTGATGAGTTCGCGCACGGTCGCGACGGCCGGCACCACGGCGGGATCGCCGGGCCCGTTGGACAGGAAGATGCCGTCGGGCTTGCGCGCCAGGATGTCGGCGGCGCTGGTGGCGGCGGGCACCACGGTGACCTCCAGCCCATGGGCGGCAAGCAGGCGCAGGATGTTCTTCTTGAGGCCGAAATCGAGGGCAACCACGCGCCCCGGGCGCTTCCACGCACCGGCGTCAACCGGCACGCCGAAGGTCGCGGGGTCGGACTTCTCGGTCCATGTGTAGGCGTTGCGCGTGCCGGCGGTGCTGGCCAGATCGAGCCCGGCCATGGACGGCACCGCGCGCAGGCGCTCGATCAGCGCCGCATCGGAGAGCGACTCTTCGCTGGAGATGATCGCGTTCATCGCCCCCGACACGCGCAGGCGGCGGGTGAGGGCGCGGGTGTCAACGCCGTCGATGGCGACCACGCCGGAGCGGGCGAGGAACGCAGGCAGGGATTCCGTCGCGCGGAAGTTCGAGGGCACGTCGCAGCACTGGCGCATGACGAAGCCGGCGGCGAACGCACGATCCGATTCCATGTCGGCGGCATTGATGCCATAGTTCCCGATCTCGGGATAGGTCATGGTCACAATCTGCCCGGTGTAGGACGGATCAGTGAGTACTTCCTGATACCCGGTCATGCCGGTATTGAACACCGCCTCGCCGGTGGTCGAACCCACCGCACCCACGGCGCGCCCACGAAAAATCGTTCCATCGGCAAGGATCAGGCGGGCGGTGGACATACTTACTCCAGGTTCGGGAAGTACTGTAGTCCGATCACTGGCGCAGCAATCGCCCATTTCAATGCATGAACCACGGTGCTCGCGCCTAGCAGGGTCGAGCCTGGGCTCGAAGGTTCGTTCCGTTTGCTCAGTGTGGCTGTGGTCGCGCCGGGGCTCGTAGGTGCGGGTGTGGTGGCGACACCAGCCCTCGCGAACGCGCATGCTGCAGAAGGGTCAACCACTCATGCGCACCGTGTGCATCGGGCAGTCGGCGATGACCTCGCCGACCTCCTCGCGCACCGTGGCTGGCAGGCCTTCGACCAGGGGCGAGCGCCGATAGGCATTGCCATCGGTCACGCCGTCGCAACGCGCAGCGCCGCGCACCCGGCTCTCGTCGGTAACCGCGTTGAGTTGGAACACCGTGGGGCAGTAGTGGGCGCAGAGGCCGCAGCCGATGCAGCCTTCCTCGATCCACACCACCGGTTTGGCTTTGGCTTTACCCACGGCACACCTCCTCGTAGACACCCGGGAACGGACGCAGCGCACGCGGGAAGATCCCCAAGGACCACGCGATGGCGAGGCCGTAGTTGGTGATCGGTACGCCGGCAGCGCGGCAGGCCTCCATCCTGGTCAGCATCAACCGTCGGTTGGTGGTGCATGAACCGCAGTGGACCACCAGGCGGTGGTCCGCGAGATCCGCCGGGAAATCCTTGCCGGCGGTGGTGCGGAAGTCGAGCTGGCCGCCCACGTACTGGGTCAGCCAGCGCGGGATCTTGACCCGGCCGATGTCCTCGCCGATGGGATGGTGGGTGCAGCTCTCGGCCATCAGCACCCGGTCGCCGGTCTTGAGGCGCTCGATGGCGGCGGCCCCCCGGGCGAGGGTGGCGAGGTCGCCCTTGAGCCGCGCGAAGAGGATGCTGAACGAGGTCATCGGCACCGCGTCGGGCACGTCGCCGGCGACCTTCAGGAATGCCTGGCTGTCGGTCACCACCAGATCCGGCGGGCGGTTGAGGCGTTCCAGCGCCGAGCGCAGTTCGCGTTCCTTCACCACCAGCGCCAGGCTGTCGTGGTCGAGAAGGTCGCGGATCGCCTGGACCTGGGGCATGATCAGGCGGCCCTTGGGGGCCTCGGTATCGATCGGCACCACCAGCACCGCGAGGCCGCCGGGCGGAACCAGGTCGCCGAGCAGTACTGGAGGCGCCAGGGCGCTTTCCGGGGCCTGGGCGATGAGCGCCGCGCGCAGGTCGGCGATGCCCGCTCCGGTCAGGGCCGAGCACGCCACTGCCGGCAGCCCGGCGGCGCGCAGTTCGGTGAGCAGCGCCGGATCCGGCGCCGCCACGTCGGCATGGTTGAACACGGCGATGGCGGGGATGGCGCGGCGGCGGCACTCCTCGGCCAGGCTGCGTTCAGGGGCGCCCCAGCCGGCGGGGCCGGCGACGATCAGCGCCAGCTCGCAGCGGTCGAGGGTGCGGCGCGTGGCGGCGATGCGCATGGCGCCCAGGTCGCCCTGGTCGTCGTCGATGCCGGCGGTGTCCATGAACAGCACCGGTCCGAGGGGCAGCAGCTCCATGGCCTTTTCCACCGGGTCGGTGGTGGTGCCGGCCACCGGCGAGACGATGGCGACCTGCTGCCCGGTGAGGGCATTGACCAGCGAGGATTTCCCGGCGTTGCGCCGGCCATAGAGGCCGAGGTGCAGGCGCAGGCTGGCGGGCGCGGTCTGGGTCATGGCGGGATTCTGCCGTCCATGGCAGACGCATGCACGACTAAATCAGGTTGCTCGCCAACCGATGCGCCCGGGTTATGGATCAGCGACGTTCAGCGTGCAACGCCACCAGCAATCGATTCAGCGGCAGGTGGGGCGCCTCGTCGGTGGTACAGGCGGTGAACGCCAGTTTGCGCCGGCGGCACATCGTGGTGAGGTCGCGCTGGTGGCGTTCGACCTCGGCCTGGTAGGCGGTGCGCAGGGCCCGCGGCTCGGCGGTCAGCTCGCCGTCGTTTTCCAGGCCCTGGAAACGGCTGACGCTGCCCACCCCCAGGTCGCGCTCATCCGGGTCCAGCACCCACACCAGGGCGCAGTCATGGCCGTGGTGGGCCAGACGTTCGACCGCGGCGGCGATGGCCTCGACCTCGTCCATCAGGTCGCTGATCAGGATCACCAGACCCTTGCGCGTGGTCGGAGCGTGCAGCCGTTGCAGGCCCTTGGCCGCATCGGTGCCCTGGGCCGGAGTGTGGGCCTCCAGCGCGCGGCACATGCGGATGAGCTGGCCCTGCAGCGCCGGCGCCTGCTCGACCACCGCCGTCTCGTGGAACAGCACCAGCCCGGCGCGGTCGCGCTGTTCGAGCACCAGGCAGCCGAGGCAGGCGGCGAGGGTCGCGGCATAGCGGTACTTGGTCACCGCCGCCCGCGAACCCTGGTAGCCCATGGAGGCGCTGCCATCGACGCAGAGATGGCAGCCCAGGTCGGTCTCGGCCTCGTAGCGTTTGAGCACCAGCCGATCCGAACGCCCCATGACCTTCCAGTCGAGGTGGCGCAGGTCGTCTCCGGGCACATAGGCGCGGTGGTCGGCGAAATCCACCGAGTGGCCCTTGTGCGGGCTGCGGTGGGCGCCAGTGCGCACGCCTTCGACCACGATCCGCGCCGCCACTTCCAAGCTGTGCAGGCGGGCGAGGTCGGCGGCCGAGACCAGGGATGAAGCGGCGGCGGTCATCGCCGGTGATGCTGCCGGTTGCGGCGCCGGATGCCAGCACACCCTCACGTCCGTGAATCTCACCGTGGTCCAGCATGGCCGGCTGCGCGATCCCCATGTCGCCGCCCTGCGCGACGAGTACGTCAAGCGCTTCAAGCGCTTCGGCTCGCTGACCATCGTCGAGCGCGAACCCAAGGGCGAGACCCCGTTGTGGCCCGCCACCGCACGCTGGCGCGTGATCCTGGATGAACGCGGCGACCAGCCCACCAGCGAGGCCTTCGCGAAACGCCTCCAGCAATGGACCATGCACCACGGCGCGGTGGCGTTTCTGGTGGGCGAGGCCTATGGCCATCACGCCCCCAGCGCGGCCCTGGCGGATGCCCGGCTGTCGCTCTCGGCCATGGTCCTGCCGCACCAGCTCGCGCATCTCGTGCTGGTCGAGCAGCTCTATCGCGCCGCCACCATCCTGGCCGGGACCGGGTACCATCATGGTTGAGCGACGGTGGATCGCGGCCGCCCGGACGCAGCATGCGTTCATGCTGCGTTGCCTCGTCCCGGTCGTCCTTTGCCTGCTGCCGCTCGTCGCCGAGGAATCGCCGCCTGCGCAGCCCACGCCGTTGCCCGAGCCAGCACTGGACCCAGCAGTCGAACCCCCGACGCCGGTCCTCGAGGTCGTGCCATTGCCTCGGGACGTGGGCGAAGATCGCAGCGCCGTGCGTCGTCTGGTGGTGGCCGCGGCGCGCGCCCTGGCAGAGGGCGATCGCACGGCGCTGGCCCAGCTCGCAACGCCGGACGCGGCGCTGCCGGACGCGACCCCGGGCTTGGCGCTGCAGCTGGCGGACGAGCCACGCATCGATGCCGATCACGCGCTGGCGGGTGGTGCCGCCCTTGCCGAGGGCCGGCCCGGGCGCTGGCATGCGGGGGCGATTTATACCATGGACGGCTGGCGGCTGACCCTGCTTGCGGTGACCATCGACCAGCCCGCGCCGCCCCCGGACCCGGTCGCCCGGCCCTGGGGCTGGCTGATCGCCGGGGGCATTCTCGGTCTCGCCCTTGGCGCAGTGCTCGGGCTTACCCTGGTGCGTCAGCGACGCTGAGCGGCCGGTCAGACACACGCCAAGCGATGGCCAAGCCGAGCGCGGCAATGCCCAGGCCGGCAAGGAATACCCACGTCGCCTGAGTCGCCGGATCAGCAACCCGATCCCGGATCGCGGCGGCGAGTTGCGGGCCAATGATGCCGGCGACCGACCACGCGGTGAGCAGCGCGCCATACACCGTGGCCATGGCGCGAGCCCCGAACGTCTGCAAGACAAAGGCGGGCACGGTGCCGAACGCACCGCCATAGCCGAGCAACACCACGCAAGCGAGCAGCGCAAACGGCCACGGACCGGGCAGCAGCAGCATGGCAGCGAAGGCGGCCGCCTGCGCCGCCAGGATCAGGCGCAGCGTGCTCGCGCGCCCGAGACGATCGCTGAGCGCGCCCCAGGCCAAGCGCCCCAGGCCATTGGCGATGGATCCCGCCGCGATCAGGGTCGCGCCCAGCGCCGCCAGCGTAGCCCCATCCAACGTCGCATCGCGGCGGGCCAGCAGGTCCTGAAGCAACGGCGACTGGAACCCGATGAGCATGATCCCGGCAGTGACCGCACAGGCGAAGGCCAGCCACAGCCCGGCGAAACGCCACGAACGCAGGCAGGTGGCGGCGTCCGGACCGAGGGCGGTTGTGGTCGTCGTCACCATCGGCGGCTCGCGCAGGAGCAGCGCCAATCCCGGCACCAGTACCAGGAAGATGCAGCCGAGTACGGTGAAGGTGCGCGCCAGGTCCCCGGCGCAGGCCGCAAGCAGGGCCGGCGCAAGCAGCTTGCTCATCACTACCGCGCCGAGCCCGAAGCCCATCACCACGAGGCCCGTGGCCAAGCCTTTCCGTTCAGGAAACCAGCGCGCCACCAGCGCCACCGGCACCACATAGCCCAGACCCAAACCGCAGCCACCGACGACGCCGTATCCCAGCCACAGCAGCCACAGCGAACCGCTGGCGAGGGCCTGCCCCGCGATCAGATGCCCAAGCCCGAACAACACTCCGCCGAGTCCCGCCAGCCAGCGCGAACCCCAGCGCGGCAGCAGCATCCCTCCCGCCGCCGCCGCTAAACCGAGGCAACAAATCGCAATGCTGAAGGTCCAGGCGGCCTGGCTGTTGTTCCAGTGGTGCAGCTCCATCACCGGACGCTGGAAGTAGCTCCAGGCATAGACCGTGCCCAGACAGAGATGCATCGTAGTGCCCGCCAGGGCGATGATCCAGCGTTGCGGCACAGCGGACGGTCAGGCGTCCGAATCGCCGAAAATCGCGGCAATGAAGGCATCCGGGTCGAACGGCTGGAGGTCGTCCATGCCCTCGCCCACACCGATGTAGCGCACCGGCAGCGCAAGCTCGCGACGGATCGACAGCGCCGCCCCGCCCTTGGCGGTGCCATCGAGCTTGGTGATCACCAGCCCGGTGACGCCCATCACATCCTTGAACACCTTGGCCTGCTGCACCGCGTTCTGGCCGGCGGTGCCGTCGAGCACCAGGAGCACCTGATGCGGTGCGGCGGGGATGCGCTTCTGGATGACGCGGCGGACTTTCTCCAACTCGCGCATCAGGTGCTCTTTGTTGTGCAGTCGCCCCGCCGTGTCGATCAGCACCACGTCGGCTCCGCGGGCCTCGCCGGCGGCCACCGCGTCGAAGGCCACCGCGGCCGCATCGCCACCCTGGTGCGACTTGATGATCTCGACCCCGGCGCGCCCGGCCCAGATGCTGAGCTGTTCAATGGCGGCGGCGCGATAGGTGTCACCGGCGCCGATGATGACCTTCTTGCCCTGGTCGGTGAAGCGCTTGGCGAGCTTGGCGATGGTGGTGGTCTTGCCCGCGCCATTCACGCCGACGATCAGCACCACGGTGGGACCGGGACTGGCCAGGGGCAACTCGGTCTCGTTGGCGGCCAACTCATCGCGCAAGGTGCGGCGCAGGAACGCCAACAGGTCCTCGCCTTTGGCAACCTCGCCGTCGCGGTAGCGGCGCTTGAGGTCGGCGATGATCTCCTCGGTCTTGGTCACGCCGATGTCGGCCTGGAGCAGCGTGTCCTCAAGCTGGCCGAGAAAGGCGGCATCAATCGTGCGCCCAGCACCGATCAGGCTGCGCAACGCCCCACCGATGCGGTCACGGGTCTTGGCCAGGCCCTCTTTGACCTTGCTGAAAAAACGCCCGAGGGCCTTGAACATCAGCGCTTCCGGGTCGTGGTTTTGGGGGCGGGCTTGGCCGGGGCCTTGCCCAGTTTGACCGCCGTCTTACCCGGCTTGGCCGCGGCTGGACGAGATGCGGCGGGCTTGGCCGCAGCCTTGGCCGCGGCACGGGCCTTGGTCACTGGGCTGGCGTGAGACGTCATCCGCGACAGCGGGATCGACATGAGCGTAGCCGCGCCAGCGGGTGGGGCCTTGGGAACGGTCCGCAGCCGCGCCTTCTGCTTGGCTTTGGCCTTCGCCTTGGGCGTGGCGCCGAGTTTGACCGCGACTTTCTTGGAGCTCTTCTCGAACTGGGTCGGCAGCACCCCGGACTCGACTATCGGATCCGGCGCACCCACCGGGACGCGGGCGGCGGCGCGGCGGCGCTTGGGCGCCGTGCCTGGACCGGACTCGTCGTTGGCGCTTTCTGCACGGCGCGGGGCCGCGGCTGGCTTGTCAGGATCGCCCAAGGTGTTGGCTTCGGCCTCCCAGGCTTTGACCAGCTTGCCGGTGGGCCACAGGTGATCGAGGTCGTAACGTGCACGCATCTCGGCGCTCTGCGCGTGGACCACCACATCGCCGCCATCGATCAGCATCCACCCTGACTCGCCCTCGACCGGCATGCGATTGACGCCGTGACGCTTGCAGAAGTGGAAAATCTCCTCGACCACTGCGTTGGTCTGGCGGTCGGAGGTTGCGGTGGCCAGCACCACGTAGTCGAACGCCGTCCCGGCGATGGCGGGCAGCTGGATCACCGCAATGTCGGTGGCCCCCTTGTCCGAGGCGAGACGGGCGGCGTGGAGGGCCAACTGGCGCGAGGTGAAGCTCATGACGGCGGATGATCGCGCAGAGCGCCGATCTACAAGCGGGGACGGGGTCCTGGACCGCCGGGTTCCCAAGCCGGGTCAGGCCCATAGCCTGCCCGCCATGAGCAACCCGTTCGATTTCATGGAGCCCCTGGTTCGGCTCGAAGACAAGATCACCGAGCTGGAACAGCTCGCCGCCACGACCGGCGTGGATACCGCCCGCGAGGCCGCCTCGCTGCGCGGGACCTGGGCCAAGGAAAGCCGCCGCATCTTCGCCGGACTAACCCCCTGGCAACGGGTGCAGCTGTCGCGCCATCCCCTGCGCCCACAGACCTCGGACTATGTCGATCTGATGCTGGAGGATTGGGTGCCATTGGCCGGCGATCGCATGTTCGGTGACGACGAGGCGATCCTTTGTGGCCTCGGTCGGTTGGGTGATCAGCCCGTGATGCTCATCGGCCAACAAAAGGGCAAAGACGTTCACGAACGCCGGCGCTGCAACTTCGGCATGCCTCATCCCGAGGGCTACCGCAAGGCGATGCTCAAGATGCGCCTGGCCGAAAAGTTCAACCTGCCGGTCATCTGCCTGGTCAACACCCCCGGCGCCTATCCAGGGGTCGAGGCCGAAGAACGCGGCCAGTCCATCGCCATCGCCGAGAACATCCGCGACATGGCTGCCCTACGCACCCCGGTGATCATCGTGGTGATCGGCGAGGGCGGCAGCGGCGGGGCCCTGGGCATCGGCATCGGCGACCGTATGATCATGCCCGAAAACAGCTATTTCTCGGTGATCTCCCCTGAAGGCTGCGCCGCCATCCTATGGAAGGACGGCTCCAAGCGCGACCTCGCCGCAGAACGTCTCAAGCTCACCGGCCACGAACTCAAACGCTTTGGCATTGTCGATGAAGTGGTTGAGGAGCCCGCCGGCGGCGCCCATCGCCAGCCCGCCGCCATGGCCACCGCGCTCAAGGATGTGATTCTGCGCCACCTGCGCGAATTGCAGGCCCTGACCATGGATGAAATGCAGGAACGCCGCTACGCCAAGTTCCGCGCCATCGGCGAGGTGCGCGAGGCGGTCGCGGTCCCAGCCTAATGTCATGGAGCGCCTGCACGCCACCATCGTGGTTCGGCCGCAGCGCGCCGAGACCCTCTGCCAACGCCTCCTGGCCGAGGGCCTGATCGAGGAGCTGACGGCCATGGAATGCCGCGGCTACGGCCGCCAGAAGGGCCATCTCGACAGTTACGCCGGCGACGAGTACGCCATCGACTTCCTGCCCAAGGTGGTGATCACCGGCATCATCGCCCGCGCCGACCGCGACCGCTTGGTTGAACTCGTCTGCCGCACCGCCCGCACCGGCCGCATCGGCGATGGCAAGATCTTCCTCGCGGCGATTGAGACCACGCTGGACTATTGATCCTGAAAAACGTGGTTGGTGGTCAGGGACTGCATCGCAGCGCGTCGCGACCCAGTCAATGTCCTGTCCCCCAACCACCAACTGGGCTTTCGAGATTTACCGCATTTCATGTCCGGGACAGAAACGAACCCCGAACCACGGCCGACCTGGGCTTCGGGCCGATTATCCTAAAAAACGCAATGGACTCGGCCAAGGGGCATGCATCCGTCGTTGATTCAGAGCTATCGAGCATGTTCCGCGCTCGCCCGCTGGGTGAGTTCGAAAAAAGGAACAGGATGGGGATGATGGGGAGGATGAAGCCGTCAAATGTCCCGGTGAATTCCATCCTTCCCATCCTCCCCATCCTGTTAACCCCGCCTGAAGTCTACGGCTCATTGCGTGGTTTAGGGTCATGCGGTCTTGTCCGCTTTCGGCTTGCGCTGCACAGACGCAAGTCCGCCCGGGGTGCGGGGGAAGGAACACAGCGGGTAGGCGCTCTGCACTTCGACCAGCATCTGCTGGATGGTCATCTTCTTGAATATCTGCTCAGACGCGGCCATGGCGTTATCAAGGGTCCGATGCAGCTGGCATAGGCCGCTTTCATGGCCGGCGAGTTCAAGCGGACAGGAGTGGATACGAAAAATCGGATCGATGCACTGCACCACGTCATAGATGGTCAGTTCGCGAGCCGGGCGTTTGAGCGTGAAGCCTCCGTAGAGCCCGCGCTGGGAGCTGACCAGGCCAGCCTTGGCCAGAACCTGCATGATCTTTGCCAGGTATCCGACCGGAACCTTGGTTCCCTGGGCAATGGAATCGGCCGTATGCGCCTGGTCGGGGTGGTCCGCCAGATAGACAATGGCGCGCAAGGCGTATTCGGCGGTCTGGCTGATCATTGCAGTCCTGGCGAGGATTCCGCGGCCTGGTGAGGTGAAGCCGTCAGCATTCAATGGTCGTGGAGTGATCAGGGGCCGCAACCCCCAGTGGGCGTCCTGTCCCGCCCTTGCGCCCGCCGCATCCGCACTATGCTGCCCCGCCCCTCTGGCATCCCCGTCCCTGGTCCGCCCACCATGCGCATTTTTTCCGGCAATGCCAACCGGCCGCTCGCCCAGGCCATCGCCGACCAGCTCGGCATGGCCCTGGGTGAGATGACGTGTGGCCGCTTCCCGGATGGCGAGGTCAAGGTTCAGATCCACGAAGACGTGCGCGGTGCCGACGTGTTTGTGGTGCAGCCTACGACCAGCAATGATTTCCTGATGGAACTGCTGGTCATGACCGACGCCCTACGTCGAGCCAGCGCAGCGCGCATAACCGCCGTCATCCCCTACTTCGGGTATGCGCGTCAGGATCGCAAGCATGAGGGCCGGGTGCCGATCACCGCCAAGCTGGTGGCCAACCTCATCGCCACCGCCGGCATCCACCGGGTCCTCACCGTTGATCTGCACGCGCAGCAGCTCCAGGGTTTTTTCGACATCCCGGTGGATCATCTCATCGCCACCCCGGTACTGATCAATTACATCCAGACGCTTCAGCTTGCCGATCCAGTGGTGGTCAGCCCGGACACGGGCTCGATCAAGCTGGCAGACAAGATCGCCAAGGCCCTTGGTGCCCGTCTGGCGATCATCGACAAGCGGCGGCTGGGCGACAGCAAGACCGAGGTGGCCAACATCATCGGCGAGATCGGGGCGCGTCCGGCGCTGCTGGTCGATGACATGATCACCACCGCCGGCAGCATGACCAATGCGATCAAGACGGTGCGTCAGTTCGGCGCTACGGTGGTCTATCCCATGGCGACCCATGCGGTGCTGTGCGGGGACGCCTATGACCGGCTGTCCTCCGCCCAGCTCGACGAACTGGTGGTCACTGACACCATTCCGCTCAAGGACCGCTTCGCAGCCCTCCCGATCAAGGTCCTGTCCACGGCGCCCCTCCTGGCCGAGGCCATCCGCCGCATCCATACCAACCAATCCGTAAGCTCGCTGTTCAAGTAGAGCCTAATCAGGAAGCCCGGTTTTCAGCTTTCGCAGAGAGAAAGAGTCCATCATGAGCGCTACCAACACCTACACCGCCAAGCCCCGTGCCACCCTGGGCGGCCACGCCACCGCCAAGCTCCGCACCGCCGGACAGGTCCCGGTGACCATCTCCCGCCCGGGCAAGGCTAGCGCCCATGTCAGCGTGGATGAGGCGCAGGCCCGCCACCTTGCCGCCAATGTCGTCCACCTGTGCAAGTTCACCATCGGCAACGAGTCGATGATTGCGCTCAAAGGTGAGATCGTGGTCGACTGCCTCAAAGACTCGATCCAGCACATCGATCTGGTCGAGGTCGACGAGAAGAGCGAGATCACGGTCGATGTGGCCATCGTCCCCGACGCGCGCAACTGCCCCGGCGTCAAAGCTGGCGGGATCATCGAACAGAGCCTGCGCAAGCTGCGTGTGCGTTGCAAGGTCAGCAGCATTCCCGACGCCATCGCGCTCGACCTGGGCGAAACACAGATCATGCAGACGGTTTACGCCAAGTCGTTGAAGATGCCCGCCGGTTCGAGCATGGTGACCAACGCCAAGACCCCGGTGCTCAGCGTGGTCATTCCGCGCGGCATGAAGAAGGCCGATGAGGCCGCCGCAGTTGCCGCCGCCGCAGGGGCGACTCCTGCCGCCGGTGCCGCCCCTGCGGGCGACGCCAAGGCTGCCACCGGCAAGGGCGCTGCGGGCAAGCCCGGCGCGGCTGCCCCGACTCCTGCAAAGGCTGCCGACCCCAAGAAGAAGTGACCTGGAGCAGGTCCGGCTCAGTTCCTCGTCACATCGAGTGGGTAGCTTGAACGCTGGCTTATGGCCAGCGTTCAGCTTTGTGTGGCCAGCGTGTCTCGCCATTTGCACAGGCTGCAATCTGGCCAGCCCGGACACGGATAGAAATTTCTCTCCAACGCTAGCGGTACCCAGGCCTCCCAACCTGGCGCCGCCGCGCGATTTCTCACCGCCGCCCGCCACTCCTGCCTGCCTTCCACCATTTTCACCACCAACATCTAGTGGCGCGGGCCGGACGTGGGGACGATGCACTCCCACGGGCGACGACCGGATCACCGATCCATGCACGTCACACTACAGCGCTTCGCTTCGCATCCACCTCGACACACCGTCAGATTGTTTTTGAAGCGCGACCGAGAACCGTCAGCTCCCGCTGTACAGACCCGCGAAGCCCACAATGCGCGCACCCCGGCGGAGACCGTCGGGGTGCGCATCGGGCCGATGAATCGACAGCTGAAATCAGATTACTTGGCGGCCTTCTTGGGCGCAGCCTTCTTGGCAGCGGCCTTGGGTGCAGCCTTGGGTGCAGCCTTGGGTGCAGCCTTCTTGGCAACAACCTTCTTAGCTGCGACCGGCTTCTTGGCGGCGACGACCTTCTTGGCGGCGACGACCTTCTTGGTGACGGGCTTCTTGGCGGCGGCTGCCTTTTTGGCTGCGGGCATGGAAGATTCTCCTCGTAGGGGTGATATGGCACGTTTAGCAACTCATCTGCCACTCCGCAACATTTTTCCTGCTGGAATTCGCAGGCGACGGGTTGCAGTACCTGCCGGTGTTGCACGCTGTGGACATGAGCGAAGCGATCACTGCGCGGCACAGTCGAACCCTGGTGCGTGCCCCCAACCCCCAGCACGCCATCGGCCAGATCGGGGGCCACGTCAAGCGTGGCTTCCCGCATCCGGTGGGTAAACGCACGGGAAAAACCATGGCTTTGGTGTCGGCGCTGCCGCTCGCCCCAGATTCCGATCTGATGGTATTGGCGTTCATGGACCGCTCTGATCCGGCCGAGACCTTCGACGCGCAACCGCACAAAGGCGACAACCTCGTAGCCGTGGTCCCGCGCAGCGAGGTCCATCTCTCGATCATCAACGGCGTCTGTCCCGGCGACTGGAAAGGCGCCAAGGTGTGCTATGGCGCAGCCATCAACGAGCCCGTGGACCTCGATGTGGATCCCACCGGCCTTGATGTCGCGGCGAGCGACGCATGGGTGGACATGGTCGATGAGTTGGGTTGCGACTGCACGAAAAGCGGCGGATTCCCGCTGTGGGCGAATGCACCCATCGATGTTGAGGGCCTGTGCGGCCGCCCGCTGACGTTCCATCACCGCATCGCTGGCGACCTTGTGGACCTCAAGCTCGGCGACGGCGGAGTGGTCTTCGTCTTCGTCAACCCTGACAATTCCGGAGGTGCATTATGCTGGCAGCAATCCCGCTACTGATGCTCGGCGCGATGGCCTGTGCCGTCGAAGCAGGTCCCGTTCCAGCCTTTCACACAGACGTTCAACCGATCCTCACTGAACGCTGCGTCAAGTGCCACGGCCCAGAAAAAGCCAAGGCGGCGCTGCGCCTCGACTCCCTAGCAGCGGTGCTCAAAGGCTCTGACGAGGGCCCCGTGGCCGAAGCGGGCAAACCCGAATCCAGCGTCCTGCTCAAACTGGTCTCGCTACCCGTTGACGACGGTGAACGCATGCCACCCAAGGGCGAGCCCCTGACCGCCGAACAGATCGCCATCCTACGCCTGTGGATCGCCGGGGGCATGAAGGAGTGAGTGCTGCCCCGCGCCTCGTCGTCTTCTTCGCTCGGGTTGGCGACCTGGTGATGCTCACCCCGTTCCTTCGCGCATGCGCCGTGCGCGGGCCGGTTGAGCTGCTGGCACGGCCCTGGGCGCGGCCGCTGCTCGGGCGTCAGCCGTGGTTGGCGGACATCCACACCCTGGCCCAGCCCAATGCCGCCGGGTGGAAGGACTGGCTCGCTGGCGGTCCGCGGCGACAGCTCGGAGCGCAGCTGGTTGCGCGTAGCTACCGCGAGGTCCTCACCTTTGCCGATCGGCCGGTGGTGCGCCGCTGGATCGATGGCTGGCGCGGCGCGGTGCCGGTGCGCGAACTCACGCTCACCGGTTTCGCCTCCGGCACTCACACCAGCGACCAGTTCCTCGCCGCCGGCCGCGCCGCCGGCCTGGTGGATGACGGCGATGAGCCGTGCCCGCGCCTCGATG
Source organism: Planctomycetota bacterium (assembly GCA_044352625.1). Lineage (GTDB taxonomy): Bacteria > Planctomycetota > UBA11346 > UBA11346 > UBA11346 > JAKLKR01. Next base: position 10,535 of record JBILDK010000001.1, on the reverse strand, counting down.
TCGATGCCGACGCCCTGGCAACGGCGCAGGCAACTGTGACCGGCCTGGGTCGGCGCGTGGTAGCGATCCAAGCGGGCTCGTCGCTCACCAATCGCTTCTTCCGCCGCCGGCCGAACCTCAAGGGCCTACCCCCGGCGACGTGGGCCGCGTTCGCCGGAGGACTGCTCGACCAGGGCCGAGCCGATGCGGTGGTGCTGCTCGGCACTGCGGCCGAACGCGGCGAGGCCCAGGCGATCATCGCCAGCGCCGATCCGCGCCATCGCCCACGCCTCCATGATCGCACCGGCGCGGTGCCCCTCGGCCAACTCGCAGCATTTCTCGCTGCCTGTTCCGGCTGCGCCTCGGTGGACACCGGCCCGGCGCACATCGCCGCGGCGGTGGGCTGCCCGCTGCTCACCGTGTTCGGTCCCTCGGATCCCGCGCTCTACGCTCCGCGCGGCACGGGTCCCTGCGCCCTCGCCGTCGGCTCAGCGTCCTGCCAGTTCTGCCTCGGCACCCCGGCCTTCAAACGCTGCCGCGACAACATCTGCCTACGCCCGGTGACGGCCGAGGTTTTGCTTCGCGCGATGCCAGATCCCGCTCCCCGCTAAACCTCGCGAACAACGTCGATAACGGTGCGGTGTGCGCTGCGCGCACGGTGCGGTCGGCGCCACGCGCCGGGTGCGGTGCGGGCCTGCGGCCCTGCGGTTCGGTCGCGGCCGGGGGCCGCGGGTGCGGTCGCTTCGCATCGCACCGTGAGCGCAGCGAACACCGCACCGGCCCAGGCGCAGCCGGGCCACCGCACCCGGCGCGTAGCGCCGACCGCACCGTCTACGGGCCTGTTTTACGACACGGACATGGACGAAAGCAATGCTTGCCGGGCGCGATAGAGGCGCTTCTCGACGTTCGCCCGGGTAATGCCGAGAGTCGCGCTGATCGCCTCGTAGTCGAGGTTCGCGTCGTAGCGCAGCGCGAGGATTTCGCGGTATTCCGGTTTGAGCCCGACGAGGGCGGTACGCAAGGCAGCGAAGCGCGGGTCGGGTTCCTCTGCGTTTGGTGCGGTGAGCATGGCCTCCTCGACCGGAACGGAGCGGGCCTGACGGGAGCGACGCAAGACGCTAATCGCTTCGTTGCGTGTAATCCGAGCGGTCCAGGCAGCGAAGGTCGTAGGATCAGTGAGCTGACCAAGCCGCGTCCAGGCCTTGAGGAAGGTTTCCTGGACCACGTCATCGGCCACGACCGGGTCGTGTACCACGGCCACGGCGATGGCGTGCATGCGCGGCAGATGCACCGCCACCAGAGCGGCAAACGCACTGCGATCACCACTGCGGCAACGCTCAACCAGCAGGGCATCCGTGTCGCTCACGCCGGGATGCTATGTTGCTCTGGCCTTAACGCACCCGTGCGCCGCCAGCAGCGACCACCTCATCACCATCCACCACGAGGTCCGCGTGGAACGTGTTGCTACCTACGGGTGTTGAGCCGTGGGGCAGCGTCCCGGTCGCGATTGGCGCCGGTGAGTCGGTCGGCACAGAGATGACCTTGGCATCAGTTGGCGCATTGATTACCCCTTCATAACTGCAACCAGACGAACAGAACAAGGTGCGCAGCGCCGCGCAGAACAGGCGTTGTCCCGTCCGGCGAACAGCGATTGCCCATGGGCACACCGCCTCGGGAGCCTCATCTGCCTCAAGTGAAAAATACTTAATTACATGTACAGCAATTGGATATGATTAATAACTGTGATGTGCGACTGAATTGGTCGAAGCTGACCATCACGCACGACCATCAATAGATCTCGTGTTGCGCGCCGCACTATTGATGCCGTTTTTGCATAGGTACCGATTCATAAATTGATAGGTGGTTCCACTAATTCCGATTTGTGGATTCTTTTACACAGATGTCGGGGAACCTGCCGTCACGGAAGGAGTCGTCATGTCTCTATTTTCATCTCTCGCCCGCTGCCGCACCGCGCTCGCCCTTGGCTTGCTCGTCCTCGTCGCGGCCGCCGGATTCTCCCCAGCCCAGGAAGCGCCCCCTGCGGTCGCTGCCGTGACCACGGCAGCCGCCGAAGGCGCGCATGCCTCGACGGGGGCAGCTGCAGCCCACACGGGTGGCGGTGAAGCCAACCTCATCCTCCCCTCCCTCGACAATACCACCAAGGTGGGAATGGTCGCCATCACCGGCAAGGACGGCAAGCCGGCCCAGGCCAAGGGCGTGGTTCCCTGGAATGAGCCGGGAGTCACCGAGGGCCAGGCCGGCTACATCAAGCCGGTCCTGTTCATGGGCATGAACGGTCATGACTTCCTTCTGGGCGGTCTGGTCATCTGTGTGCTCGGCTTCCTCTTCGGCCTCATGGTCTACAAGCAGGTCCAGGCGCTGCCGGTGCACAAGTCGATGCTCGCGATCTCCGAGCTGATCTATGCCACCTGCAAGACCTACCTGGTGACCCAGGCCAAGTTCCTGGCCACGCTGTGGGTGCTGATCGCCGCCATCATGGTGGCGTACTTCGGCTTCCTCACCCCTGACGGCCACGGCGGCATGGGTCTGGGCGCCTACAAGGTGTTCATGATCCTGGCCTGCTCGGTGGTCGGTATCCTCGGTTCGATCGGTGTGGCCTGGTTCGGCATCCGCATCAACACCTTCGCCAACAGCCGCACCGCCTTCGCCGCCCTCAAGGGCAAGGGCTACCCCTGTTACGCCATCCCCCTGATGTCCGGCATGTCGATCGGCACCCTGCTGATCTCGACTGAGCTGATCATCATGCTTGCCATCCTCCTCTTCCTGCCCGCCGATCTGGCCGGCCCCTGCTTCATCGGCTTCGCCATCGGCGAGTCGCTGGGTGCGGCCGTGCTGCGCATCGCCGGTGGCATCTTCACCAAGATCGCCGACATCGGCTCCGACCTGATGAAGATCGTCTTCAAGGTGAAGGAAGATGACGCGCGCAATCCGGGTGTGATCGCCGACTGCGTCGGTGACAATGCCGGTGACTCGGTCGGTCCCACCGCCGACGGCTTCGAGACCTATGGCGTGACCGGTGTCGCCCTCGTCACCTTCATCATGCTCGCGGTCCAGGACCCCACCATCCAGGTCCAGCTCCTGGTGTGGATCTTCGCCATGCGCGTGGCCATGATCGGCACCTCGGTCGGCAGCTACTTCCTCAACGACTGGTTCATCGCCAAGCCCAAGTTCGGCAACGCGGTCAAGTTCAACTACGAGTACCCGCTCACCACCCTGGTGGTGCTGACCTCGGTGGTGTCGGTCATCGTGACCTTCGCGCTCTCCAAGCTGCTCATCCCCTCGGTTGGCGGCGCCGCTGGTGCTAGTGACCTGTGGTGGCAGCTCTCGCTGATCATCTCCTGCGGCACCGCCGCTGGCGCGATCATCCCCGAACTGGTCAAGGTCTTCACCAGCACCAGCTCTGGCCACGTGCGCGAGGTGGTCACCGCCTCCAAGGAAGGCGGCGCCTCGCTCAACATCCTCGCCGGCCTCACTGCAGGCAACTTCAGCGCCTACTGGCTGGGCCTGATGATCGCCGCCCTCATGGGCGTCGCCTACTGGGTGTCGGGCATGGGTCTCAATGCCGCCCTCACCCCGGTCGGTGGTGATCCCCATATCGGTACGACCATGGCCGGCGTGTTCGCCTTCGGCTTGGTGGCCTTCGGTTTCCTCGGCATGGGTCCGGTGACTATCGCCGTGGACAGCTACGGCCCGGTGACCGACAACGCCCAATCGGTGTTCGAGCTCTCGCAGATCGAGCAGATCCCCAATGTGAAGGATGAGATCAAGAAGGACTTCGGCTTCGACACCAACTTCGAGGTCGGCAAGGAGCTGCTCGAAGAGAACGACGGCGCCGGCAACACCTTCAAGGCCACCGCCAAGCCGGTGCTGATCGGTACCGCCGTGGTCGGCGCCACCACCATGATCTTCTCGATCATCATGGAGCTGACCGCTGGTCTGACCAACACCGCCGAGGTCTCCAAGCTCGGCCTGACCTACGCTCCGTTCCTGCTCGGCCTGATCACCGGCGGCGCGATCATCTACTGGTTTACCGGCGCCTCGACCCAGGCGGTGGTGGCCGGCGCGTACAAGGCCGTCGAGTTCATCAAACAGAACATGAAGCTGGAAGGGGCCGACAAGGCCTCGACTGAGGACAGCAAGAAGGTGGTCGAGATCTGCACGCTCTACGCCCAGAAGGGCATGTGGAACATCTTCCTCGCAATGTTCTTCAGCACCCTGGCCTTCGCCTTCGCCGAGCCATTCTTCTTCATCGGCTACCTCATCGGCCTGGCCGTCTTCGGTCTCTACCAGGCGGTGTTCATGGCCAATGCGGGTGGTGCGTGGGATAACGCCAAGAAGGTCGTCGAGACCGAGCTGCGCGCCAAGAACACCCCGCTCCACGAGGCTTCGATCGTGGGCGACACCGTGGGCGACCCATTCAAGGACACCAGCTCGGTGGCCATGAACCCGGTGATCAAGTTCGCCACCCTGTTCGGCCTGCTCGCTGTGTCCCTGGCTGAAGGCATGCGGATGTCCGGCAACAGCGGTGCCAAGCTGACCCTCGCGGTGATCTTCTTTGTGATCAGCGCGGTGTTCGTGTGGCGCAGCTTCTACAAGATGCGCATCCAGTAAGCCGCTCCCGGCTCTGACTGGAACGACCCCCGGTGCCACAAGCACCGGGGGTCGTTGTTGTGTGCCGGGCATGTCTCGCCCACGAGGGGTGACGCATCCCAAGGCGAAACAATTCCATCGTACACCATAGCGCAGCCGAGATGGTCGATCCCCAGCTCGACCCTGGCAAAGAACCTTTCGCGAAAACTCCTTACCCCAACGCTGCGCGAACCGCCGCTACATCCCGCTGAATCTGGGTCACCAATTCCGGCAGTCCCGCGAAACGCCGTTCCTCACGGATACGGACAACGAACTCCAGCGCCAAGTCAGCACCATAGCAGTCCCCCTCCCAGTCAAGGAGATGCGCCTCAACCGTCTCGGCGTGATCAGGGCTCACCGTCGGCAATCGACCGATATTCACCGCGGCACGAATCCGCTCCCCCCCAAGCCACGCCCAGGCGGCATAGACGCCATGGCCGGGAGCGAGATTGCGACGCTCACCGAGATTGGCGGTCGGCACCCCGATCCGCCGGCCACGGCCCTCGCCGCGCACCACGGTGCCGCAGAGGCGGTGCGGCCTTCCCAGGCCCGCCGCGGCGGCCGCCACCTCGCCCGCTGCCAGGGCTGCGCGCAAACGCGTCGAGGACACCGGCCCCAGGTCATCGTTCACCACCGGTACCACGGTGCATCTCATACCCGCCGCGGCTGCGGCAACCATGAACCCCGTGGCATCCGTGGCTCGGTCGCGTCCGCCGCGGAAATCGCTACCCACCACCAAAGCCGTGGCTCTGAGCCGGGCATGCAGGACGCGACAGAATCCTGGAGCATCGAGCACGCGGATGGCGGAAAAGGGCAGACTCGTCTCGCTCACCGGCGCACCGAGCTGCGCAGACCATTCCGCCAGAATGCGCGGGCGGTCCGCGGCGGCCACCAGCGGCTGGCGCGGGGTCCAGCCCAGCGCCGCGGGCATGCCCGCAAAACTCAGCAGCGCCACCGGAGTGCCCGCGGAGGCCGCCGCCAAGGCGCGATGCCCACGGTGCAGCGCATCGAACTTGCCGATGCAGACCGTCAGCTCAGTCATGGTTTAGCGCTCGTCAAGCCAGCGCACGCCGCCCCGGGCGATGGCGCTGCGCCAACCAGGCCGAGCCAACATCTGTTCACTGTCAGCGAAACGCCGAGCATCAATTGCTACCACCAGCTCCTCGCCCAGCTCGGGGGTCGGGGCGAGGCTCCGCGCGAGCTGAGCCGCCTTGCGCCGCAGGCTGCCCTCGTTGCGCTCGTAGCTCTCGTTGGTCGCCCGACGCTGGAACTGGTCACTGTCGCTCCGGCCGGGCTGGTCAGCCCAGGTTTTGACCTCTTGCCAGGAACGCAGCGCCCCGAGATAGCGGCTCAGAGCCCCGAGGTGGTCACCGCGGTTGCGCCTGATATTGCCAGCGCTTTCCATCGCCAACGGCACCAAACGGCGCACGAACGACGGCGGCCCGTTGCCCCCGTTTGCCTCGGCCAGGGCGATGGCGGCCCGGTACAAGCGTGCAGAGATGTCGAAATTTGCGTAGCCGGCCTGATCCTCGAAGAGCGTGATCTCGCGCCCAGTGTCAACCTGGGCGTTCACCGCCGCCAGGACCGGATTCAATTCGCTGGCCCAGCGCGCCGCCTCGATGCGGCTGTGGAACAGATCGCCCTTATGATGGAACATCCAGGCGAGGTGGCGCAGCAACTTCTCAGAGCCGGGATTGCGGCCGACACCCTCAATGTTGGCGCGCAGTCCAGCCATCACCCAAGACCACTTGGCCTCGTCGCTTTCGACCTCGTGCGACAGGTTGTAGGCCAGATCCCAGGACATGTAGGCCCAGGCCTGCTCAAAGCGCGGCTGCACTCGACTGATGGTCTGGAATAGTGCGACCGACTCGTAGAAGCGTCCGTTCTCTTTGGCGAGATCCGCACGCATCCACAGCAGGTCGCAGGCCAGTCCACGGAACCCGCCGAGCATGAGCGTGCCGGCGAACTCGCCGGGCGTCAGCGCGTCGAACACTTCCTGGGCCTTCGTCGGCGCCGGACGTAGGGGCACGATCACGAACGACGCCACCACCTGGGCAGCGATCATGAGGGCTACGCCCAGGCTCAGGATGATGCGCGGACTCACGGGCACGCTCCGGACGGGGGACACCTCGCGAACGCGGAACTAAACAGCCGACCGTAACCACGCGATACAACCGATGATCCTATCACCCATGGGAAGCGGACTGTTCCGTCCCAGGTTCCGCGTTCCGCGCGCCGCGTTGTCTGTTCCGCGTTCATAGTTCCTTCCTGCGCAGCGCGAGGCCCGCCAGAGCCATGAAAAATGCGGTAAATATTCCGTAATAGGCCCAAGCGCCGGCCACCGCCGACCACGGTACGGCTTGGCTCGCGGCCAGCCGCGCGGCAACGGTGAAGCGGTCGAAATCGGGCAAAATCGCTATCGCAGCCTCCAGCAGTCGGCGCACCGGTACCGAGACCTTCTCGTACTCCAGCGTATCGGCGATGGTCCACACCACATTGCCCGCGAAGAACAACGTCAAGCCGCCGAGCAGCACAACGCCAAGCTTGGACACCACGCCCAGCAGGAGGGTGAACGCACAGAGCATTGCTGCGGAGGCGAGCAGGACCAAGCCGCCACGCACCAGGTTGGCAAACAAGCTCCCACCGGGTTGCGCGACCACCAAACTGTCCGCCTTGGAGACGGTGACGGTGGCACGGTTTTCCAGCCGCGTGAGCTCGATGGTGGTGCTACCGTCCGACGCGATCAGCTCGGCCGGCAGTTTAAGCCGCATCCAGTCCTGGTTGTAGTCGGTGCGGGTGGTGTCGCGATGACGCAGCATCACCTGGCCGTCCCCCGCTTGGCTGTCATCAGCGCCGCGACCATAGGGGCTGGCCACATCCAGCGGCAGCACCCGGCGCTCGCCGATGCGTGCTCCTGCGCCGGGCGCGGCGGTCACGGTGGCTAGGCAGTCCTCGATATTCACGCCCGCATCCGCGCCTCTGACCTGCACACGCAGCAGCACATCCAGCCCGCCATCAGGCAGGTTGGAGGTGGGCAATCCGCTCAGCGACCAGCGCACACCGTTGCCTGGAGCACCGGAAAGGGCAACGCGTTTGCGCCCTTCGGTCACCGGTACCGCTTCGCCCAGAGAGGACAGCTCCTGCCAGTCGAAGGGCACCGCGACATCAAGCATGCGCGGCGTCTGCTCGAACCGCCACGCCACCATTGCAGAGCCAAGGGCGGACAGGCTGATGATGCCGACGAGGAGCACTCCCAGAACCCCTGTCAGGCGCCCGAGCAGATAGCCCAAGCGCGGCAACGGCTTGGCGAACAACAGGAACGCGTAGCGGCCGTCGAGGTCGCGCCGCAGCATGCCCGAGCCAGTGAGGATTGAGAGCAGCACCACGACGAAGCCGATCGCGGCAGTGATGGTGACCACCGCCAACTTCAGTCGCGCCGAGGGGTCCACTGCGCCCAGCCGGAAACCCGCCACCATGACCACCACGCCGGCGACGAGGAACAGGATCCAGAGGCGCTGTCGCATGGCCTCGCGCACGGTGACGGCGGCAACGGCGCCAATGCCCCAGAGCAGCGTCCTCACGCCTTGGGCTCCGGTGGCTTCGCCGAGGCCTCGGCGATGATACGACGAAAATGCGCCTCCAGGCGTTCACGCGGAGGAGCCACGCCAAGCAGGCTGTCGCCGGCAGCGGCGCGCACCGCGGCCAGAACTTCGGCGCTTGGCGCATTCAGCTCGACCATGGAGCGATCATCGGCGCGCAGCAGATCATCGACCCGCCCCATTTCGCGCAGCGTACCCTGGTGGAGGATCGCGATGCGGTCGCACACGTCCTCGACATCCGCCAGCAGGTGGCTGCACAGCAGCACGGTCTTGCCCGCGCGCTTGAGTCTGACGATCAACTCCTTGACCTCGGCAGAGCCAAGCGGATCGAGCCCCGAAGTCGGCTCATCGAGAATCACCAACGATGGATCGTTGATCAGCGCCTGGGCCAAGCCAAGGCGCCGCGCCATGCCTTTGGAATACTCTCCCAACCGACGCTTACGGGCGTGGCTCAGACCAACCAGCTGGATCAGCTCATCGCTGCGACTCTTGATCAATGCAGCAGGCATTGCGAACAGCCGACCAAAGAACGCGAGGGTCTCCTCGGCGTCGAGGAACTTGTAGAGATAGGTCTCTTCGGGCAGGTAGCCAATGCGGCCCTTGGCCTCGCGGTCTCCCGGATCGCGCCCGAATACGAACGCATCGCCACCGGTCGGCCGCAACAGCCCGAGCAGTAGCTTGATGGTGGTGGTCTTGCCCGAGCCGTTGGGTCCGAGCAGCCCAAACACTTCGCCGGGCATCACGTCGAGGGTCAACGGTTTGAGCGCCGTCACTCGCGGACGCCCCCAGAAATCGGTGTAGGTCTTGGTCAGGCCCTTGGTCTGAAGGACGGGATCAGGCATGGGGCAGATATGAAGCCGGGTCGGGGGGGGGTCAACCTGGGATCTGGCCGCGCTGTGCCGTGATGCAACCCGGCTTGGCTCAAGCCGGGTTGCAACCCCCGCTTCGCCGCCCGCAGGCGTCACCTTGCTTCCGAACCTCCCTTCCCTTAAATGAGTCGACCATGAGCATCCGCGCCCTTGCCCTCCCCGTCCTCGCCGCCATCGCCTTGACCGTCACCGGCTGCGGTGGAAACCGTGACCTGTCCTATAAGAGCGTTGAAGCCGAAGAGCTGCAGCGTCAGGTCAAAGAGCTGGAGGCGCTACTCGCCAAGAAGGGCGAGAGTGATGCCAATGCCGCCATCGCTACCTCGACCGCCAAGGGCGAGGGCAAGCATGACATCACCGCCAAAGGCGTCGGCGAAGGCGTCAGCGTCAACGAACGCCCGGTCGAGGTCGTCCTGACCATCGAAAATTCGATCCTGTTCAAGCCCGGCAAGGCCGAACTGTCGAGCCAGGCCAAGGCCACCCTGGCCCGTGTCGCCGCCACCATCAAGTCCCAGTATCCCGACCACTGGGTCCGCGTCGAAGGCTTCACCGACAACCAGACCATCACTCGCTCGAAGGATCTGTGGGCCGACAACTGGGACCTCTCGGGCGGCCGCGGCCAGGCCGTGCTGCACTACCTCATCGACCGCGGCATCCCCGCTTCCGAACTGGGCTTCGCCGGCTACGGCGAGCAGCGCGCGGTGGCCTCCAACAGCTCTGACGCCGGTCGCTCCAAAAACCGCCGGGTCGAGATCGTGGTGATCCCCAAGGGCGCCGCCGCCGAAGCCGCCGCCGACAAGAACTGAATCGGTGGCCAAGGCCAACGGGCCCGCGGGCGACCTGCTGACGGTCTCCCGCGGGCTTTGTGTTTTGTGGATCGTGCTCGCGCTTGATATCGTCTGCACCCTGCTGCTGCCCCGGCCGCCCGAACTGGCGGGCAGCAGCCCCTGGGCTGGCGGCTGGCTGAGCGTGCACTGCGGCCTGCGGCCACGTGATCCCTGGGGCTTGATCGGCATCCCCTGTGCGCCGTTCCTGCACGCGGGCATGGCGCACCTCGCGGCAAACTCCCTGGCGCTGTTCGTCACCGGCTATCTGGCGCTGAAGAGCGGGCGCAATGCCGCCACCACCGCCGCGGTCCTCGCGGCGCTGACTGGGGGGCTGCTCACCTGGATCATCGGCGATCCCACGTCGATCCATGTCGGCGCCAGCGGCGTGATCTTCGGCTTTGTCGCCCTGCTCCTAGGCAATGCGATCTTCCGCCGCGGCTGCCTGCCGCTGCTCATCGCCGTGCCCGTGGTTCTGCTCTATGGCGCAGCCCTCACCAGCATGCTGCCCTGGCGTGCGCCGGAGCATATCAGCTGGGAGATGCACCTCGGCGGCTTCCTCGGCGGCTTGGCAGCGAGCTTCGCGCTACGCGACCGCCCCGCGAACTGAGCCCAAT
>JBILDK010000056.1:0-10137 GCA_044352625.1 Planctomycetota bacterium | reverse complement strand
TGCCGACTGGGACCGACGCAGCTATCCGGCACGCTCCACCGACCGCTGCGATGCGCTGCTGCTGACTCACGACCACGCCGACCACAGCCACGGGCTCAATGACTTGCGCCACGTCAACCGCCTGATGCGGCGTGGTGGGACGCCAGCGGCCATCACCGTGCTGGGCTGGGGTCCGCACCTGGCGGCGCTGCGCGCCATGTTTCCGTACTGCTTCGGCGATGGCGGGGAATTCTACGAGCTGTCGGCGCCGACCCTGGTGACGCAGCCGATGGAGGACCACCGCACCATCCAGGTGGCCGGGCTGGCGGTAACGCCCTTCGCCATGAGCCATGGCGTGGCCGGGCGCACCACCGGCTTTCGGATCGGCTCGATGGCGTATCTCACCGACCTCAAGGAATTGCCGGCAGCGGCCGACGGGCACCTGTGCGGCCTCGACCTGCTGGTCCTGGACATGCTGCGCGAGGAGCCTCACGAGACCCACCTGTGTTGGGCCGAGGCCGAGGCGATCATCGCCCGTCTGGCGCCACGACGCACGGTGTTGACCCACATGGGCCATGAGGTGAGATGGGCAGCATGGCAGCAACGACTTCCCCCGGGAGTGGAGATGGCCGTGGACGGCTGGCGGGCGGAGTTCCTGCCATGCTGATTGTGCGCCCGCTGGTGTGGTTGGCCCTGGCCCTGGCCCTGCTCGGGGCCCAGGTGGCCTGCGCGATACGCAGCGAGCCAGCGACCCAGGGCTATCCAAACAACCCGGTGAGTGCCGGAGCGCCGCCGAGCCCCGAGCACGGTACGCCCACGACCGTCGCGCCTACTCCGCCGCCCCGGCGCCTGCCCACCCTCGACCGCGAGCCAACGGTGGGCGTGCTTCTTAGCGACGGTTCCGAGGTGGTGTTTACCCTGCTGCGCCCTGCCCGCGCCAACGGCCAGGACCTCGCCAGTGGTGAATATCGTGCCAGTATCAGCAATGGCCTGGTGCTGGTGAATGGCAGCCCGTTTGGAGCCGCCCCGCTGATCATCGCTCAGGGCGACGCGAGCCGACCGGGCTTTTCCGCCACCCTGACGCCACCCTTCGGCAAGCCCCAGCGCCTACAGTTCGCTGGCACCGCGGTGCTAGGTCCCAGCCCCCGCGGCGTGGCCCTGATCGAACGACTGCCCCTCGAACGCTACCTTGCCGGGGTGGTCGGGAGCGAAATGACTCCGACCTGGCCGCTCGAAGCGCTCAAGGCCCAAGCCATCGCCGCGCGAAGCTACGCCGCCGCGCGCTGGATGGCACGCTCCGGGCTTCCCTGGCAACTGCATTGGCACTACGCGGTGGACATGGCCTATGCTGGCGTCCCCTCTAAAGCCCAGCCCCAGGTAGCCCAGGCGGTCGCACAGACCCGCGGTCAGATCCTGATGTACCAGAACCTACCGGTTCCGGCCTTGTTCCATGCCAGTTCCGGCGGACGCACTGAGGCCGCCGACAACATCTGGAGCGGTCTCAAGGGCGCGGATGGCCGCACCGTCATGACTGCGGTCATGCCCAGCGTAGAGGATTCCGCCGCCGAGCCCGGTTGCGCTGGATTGCGCCAAGTGTCGACCCACTGGCGTTGGAAGTCCGATATCCCCATGTCCCAGGTAACCCGAGCGTTGCAGGGCTGGTCGCGCGAGGCTGCCGACCGGCCGCGGTTTGGCGTGGTCACCGAGGTTCGCCCCGATCAGCGTTTTGCCGATTCGGGCCGGGTCCAGAGCCTTGCCATCACCCACAAACGCGATGGCCGTTCGCGCACCGACTCCATGTCCGCCCAGGCCTTCCGCCTGGCGGTGAGCCCGCTCGACATACCCAGCACGTGGTGGGACCGCTGCGTCACCGCCAAGGCCAAGGGGGGAACCCTGGTGCTTGCTGGTCGTGGTTTCGGTCATGGCGTCGGGTTGTCCCAGGTCAGCGCCTGGCAGCTTGCCAAGCAGGGTGTGGCGGCGGCGCGGATCGTCGCCGTGTTCTACCCTGGCGCGGTGCTGTCCGCCTGTTATCGCTGATCCCTCCCCGGAGTCCCCATGCCTCGTCCCGCCCTTGCCGCCAGCTTCATCCTCGCCGCGCTGTTCAGCGGCTGTGGCGAGGAGCGCGAGGACAAGCTCGCCACTCCTGAGGCCCAGACCACCGCAGCGAGCGACCAGCAGGGTATCGACGTGGATCTGGCCAATCTCGCCCGCGGCAAGGATGTCACCCGGGCCGAGGACATGGCCGCGTATGACGAGGCGGTGCGCCGGCTCATCGCCCGGGGCAGCGCCATCGAAGGCACGGTGATCGATAGTCTGCGCCGCTCGCCCGATTGGGCCGTGCGCCTGGGCTGCGTCGAGATTCTGCAGGGCATCGGCACCCGCTTGTGCGTTGATCACCTCATCACGGTGCTCGACGATCGTGAGCCGTTGGTGGCGCTGCGGGCCACCACCACGCTGGAAGAATTGACCAAGCACCGCGAAATTCCCCAGCCGGGCCAGCCGGTTGGGGCCAACGGCCTGCCGCCGGTGCAACCACGCGATCCCAAGGATCTGAGCATGGAAGCTGATGCGCGCATCTGGGCAGCTTGGCACGGCACCAACGCGGTCGCCCACAAGGCGGCGTGGACGGCGTGGTGGACCGCCAACAGCGACAAGACCCCCGTGCTCTGATGCTGGACCCGATCCTGCTGCTCAAGGCCACGATCATCGGCGTGGTTGAAGGCCTCACCGAATTTCTGCCCATCTCCTCGACTGCGCACATCGTCATCGCCCAGCGCGCCCTCGGCTTCATTGATGAGGGCGAGGTCTTCGCGGTGGTCATCCAGCTCGGCGCCATCCTGGCGGTGTGTGCCTATTTCTGGAAACGGATCTGGCACCTCGCCACCAGCCTGCATTGCGAGGCTGCCAGCCGGCGCTTTGTCGCCACCCTGGCGGTGGCCTGTGTGCCGGCAGGCATCGCCGGGGTGACTCTCAATACCTGGCTTGAAACCCACGTCTTCGGCGGCTACGCGCTGGCGATCATTGCCGTGACCTCGGCGGTGGGCGGCGTCGGCATCCTGCTCATCGAACGCTTCAAGCCGGTACCGCGCTTTGGGGAAGCCGCCACGATCCCCTGGCGTACCGCGATCGGCATCGGTTTTCTCCAGGTCCTGGCCATGATTCCGGGCGTCTCGCGTTCGGGGGCGTCGATCCTTGGCGGCATGTGTCTCGGGGTCGATCGCCGCGCCGCCACCGAGTTCAGCTTCTTCCTCGCCATCCCCTTGATGCTTGGCGCTTCGGGACTCAAGCTGGTCAAACACAGGGCTGATATCACCAGCGATCAACTTGGCGTTATCTTTGTGGGTTCGGTGGTGTCCTTCATCGTTGCCCTGGCCGTGGTGCATTGGCTGCTGCGTTACGTGGCGACCCACGATTTCCGGGTTTTCGCATGGTATCGCATCGGCCTGGGTGTGGTACTCGCGGCGCTGCTCGCGGTGCGCTGGTTGCCCCTGGGGGGAGCGTGACGTGCCGTTGATCGTGGTCGAAGGCATCGACGGGTGCGGCAAGACCACCCAGGCGGAGCGGATTGAACAACGTCTGCGCGCCAACGGGCGCACGGTGCTGCGCCTGCGCGAGCCCGGCGGCACGCCGCTCGGCGAGGCGGTACGCGGCATTCTGCTTGATCCCGCGACCCAAGCTGGACCGGTGGCCGAACTGTTCGGCTACCAGATGGCGCGGGCTCAGCTCTGCGATTCGGTGATCCGTCCGGCCCTAGCAGCCGGCACCACGGTGCTGCTCGACCGCTTCTGGTACTCGACCATCGCCTACCAAGCCTTCGGCCTCGGCCTCCCTGCGGCCGGCGTGCGCGCCGTCATTGATCTGGCCGTGGGCGACGTGCGCGCCGATATCGCCCTGTGGTTCGCGGTGGATCCGCTCCTCGCCGCGCGGCGACGGGCCGCTGCGCGCGGCACCGAGGACCGCATCGAAGCGCGTGGTCTGGCCTACTTGGAGCGCGTCCATGCCGGATATGCAGCGCTGTACGCGGCGGGGGAAATGGTGCAGATCGATGCCAGCCAGGACGCCGACACGGTCAGCTTAGCCGTGGTCGCTGCGCTCAGCGGCGTGCTCTGACTCGCAGCAGGGCGAAGCCTGCGCTCCCGGGACGGGATCCCAGCCTTGGCCTCCCCAGGGATGGCAGCGACAGAGCCTCCGCGCGCCCAGCCACACGCCCTTGGCTGGACCGTGCAACGATATGGCCTGGGCCATGTACACCGAGCAGGTTGGTTCGTAGCGGCAGGCCTTGGGCAGCAGCGGTGAAAGCCAGCGCTTGTAGCCGTGCAGCACAGCCAAAAGCACGCGGGTGATCACCGTCGGCCGCCGCGCACGCCTGGCCTGGCCTGGGCGCCGAGGGCCTTGGGCACCAGGGCCAGGATCTCGGCGTCAAGCGCTGGATGGTCGCAGGTCGGATCGGTGCGGAACAGCACGACCGCATCATGGCCATCGAGCACAGTCTTCAGCTTGAGGCGGAAAAGCTCGCGCACCCAGCGCTTGAGCTGATGCCGACGCACGGCGGTCTTTACCGCCTTGGCCGAGATCATCACCCCGATCCGCGGCAGGCCGCCACTGCGGCGGGAGCGGGGCAACAGTAACAGCACCACATGGCGGCCCGCAGCCTTCTGCTGACGGTGGAAAATGCGCCCGTAGTCACGGTTTGAATGAAGCCGGTGGGCGGGGCCAAAGCTAGTATCGGGCGCTGGATCGACGGTCACGCATGGGCCTCGCATTGATACGGAGCAGGAGCACGCTAGTCTTACCAGCATCCACACCATGCGCCATGCGGCGCCCCGAGGCGCTCATATGGCAGAGAAGATTCCCGTTCTCATCGGCGTAGCTGGCCTAGTCGATGGCGAGATCTTCCCTTTGGCTACGGGCCAGGGCGTGGTGGTGGGTCGCAGCCGGTCCTGCCCGATCAGCCTGCGCAAGGTCGCCAATTACCTGCGATCGGCCAGCGCAACCCGCGACAACGACCACGATTTCAATACGGTCAGCCGCCGTCACGTACGGGTCACGGTCAGTGATAGCGTGGCCACCGTCGAAGACCTGTCGACCAACGGCACGTTCTGCAATGGCGACCAACTCAGTGGTTCCACCAAGATCGACCTGGGCAAGGGGCCTTGTTCAATCCGTTTGGGTACTCGTGAGCAGTTTGAGCTCACCGTGCTGCCAATTGAGGATGAGCGACTGGTGGGTCGGGCGGTGGTCAATGCTGACGCGCCGGTTGAGCCGGATGTGGAGCCGACGGCGGTCTAGGGTGAGTGAGCGCCGGGCTGGCCGCGCTCCTGGGTGATTGGCAAGGGATGTGCGTTCGGACCGTCGAGGTCCACCATGGCCGTTGCAACTCTGCCTGCACTCGTCGCTGCTTCAGCCCCTGGTTCCGCCGTCCCGGACGGGTCGACTGCGCTTGCCACTCCAGGGACGGATTCGGTGGACCCGTTCGCTCTGCTTTTTGCAGTCCCGGTGGCCACGAACGCGACTCCGGCGCTCCAGGCTGCCAACCTCGGCGAGGCTGTCCCCGATCCCTTGATTGAGCAGCTCATCGTCACGTTGATGACGCCGCCGCCACCGGATCCGCGGTTGGCGCAGTGGACCCAGATGGAGCCGCAGCGTCCTGCCAGCGATTTGCTGTGGCCGCCCGCCCTCGCTGGTTTGCCCAATCTGCCGATCACGGGTGATGCCGCAGCGATGCTCACCGCTGACGGCAACGAACTGCTGACCAGCGCCCCGACTGGAGACCCGGCGTGGTCACGCTGGCGGGATTTGGTCAATGCACTTACCGGAGCCCCCCAGGCGGCGCAGGCGGTCCCCACCACCGACGCCCCGACGCAGCCGATGACGCAAGCGTTCCCTACCGCCGCCCTGGCGGAGCCAATGGCACAAGCGCTCCCTACCGCCGCCCTGGCGGAGCCAATGGCACAAGCGCTCCCTACCGCCGCCCTGGCGGAGCCGATGACACAAGCGCTCCCTGTCCTGACGGAGCCGATGACGCAAGCGTTCCTGACTCCGGCTGACGTGGTCGAGCCGATGACGCAGGTGATCTCCTCCGCCACCCGGACGGAGCCGATGACGCAGGTGATCCCGACCGCCGCCACCGTGGTTGGATCGATGGCACAGAAGGTCCCGGCCGTTGCCGGGATCGAGCCCATGACGCAGGCTGCGGATTCCGCCTCCGCGCCACCCAACGACGTGGTCACCACCGCTGTCGCCACCCAGGCCTCGGTTGGGCAGCCCGCGCCACTGGCCGCAACCGTCACCGCTCGCAAATCGGCCACAGTGCGCAGCGATGTAACCGACCATGCCAACACGATCCTTGCCCAGGATGCTCCGAGCGCGATGGCGTCGTTACCATTGGAGCGCGTGGGTCCCTTGCCCGTTGAACCGGCTGCGCGCCATGCGTTCGTGCGCTCACCAGCGCCCAACGCACCGCTTGATGCTCCGGCGGCCGCTTCACGAGTGACGCCTGACCTCATCGTCACGGGCCCTCAGAGTGCTGCCGAATCATTGAACGCGGGACCTGTCACTTCCGCGGAACGGCCGCTCGGGTCGGTGGCCACTGCGCCCGCCCCCCAGCCCGCCGCTCAGCAGCAGCCGGCCAATCCGCTGGAACGCATGGTGGTTCATCAGGTCGCGCGCAGTCTGATGCGGATGACCCCGGACGGTGACCGCCAGATGGTATTGCGCCTGACCCCGGCCGAATTGGGCACGGTGCGCATCACGCTGCACGAGCATCAGGGGGTGATCACCGCTCACCTCCATGCCGAGGATGCTGCGGTGCGGCAGACCATCGAGCGTCTGTTGCCCAGCCTGCGCGGCGAATTGCGCGGCAACGATTCCGCGATCGGTGACGTGCAGGTGGACCGCACTCCTCGCGGGGTGAGCGAAGCCTCCTCCAGCCGCAATCCCCAGCCGGATGGCGATGGCCGCCAGCCCCCGGGCCAAGGCGACCAGGGCCAGGCCTCGCGCGACCAGCGTCAGGACCGGCGCCAGCCCGACGCTCCGCGTTTCTCCCTTGATCCGGACGACCAGCCCGTGCCCACAGCCCCGCTACCCCAGCTCGTGTCCGTGCCCCGGCCGCGTTCGTCCAGCGCCCTCGATGCCCTGGCCTGACATGGCACGCGGCGTGCGTTGATCCCCACCGATACGATTCCGAACGCTGTGGCCACGCCGCAGCCACCAAGGAGCCTCTCATGCTTCGTTCCCTGTCCAGTGGTGTCTCCGGTCTTACCAACCACCAGCTCATCCTCGACATCACCGCCAACAACCTGGCAAACGTGAGCACGTCCGGCTTCAAGGGCAGCCGGATGAGCTTCTCCACCGCCCTGACCCAGACCCAGAACGGCGGTTCTGCCCCCAGCACCGCGCTGGGTGGTGTGAATCCACGCCAGGTCGGTCTGGGTGTGAAGAACAGTTCGGTGGACGTGGACTTTCGCCAAGGCGCGCTGCTCTCGACCGGGCGCTCGATGGACCTTGCCATCCAGGGCAACGGCTTCTTCCACATGGCCGCCAGCGACGGCTCCAACTTCTACACCCGGGTCGGCAATCTCGGCTTCGACAGCAGTGACAACCTGGTGGACATGGGCAGCGGCATGATGATCCAGGGCCGCGCCCTGGACAGCACCGGCCAACCGTCGGGCAATGTCTCTGGGGTGAACACCACCGCGTTCAAGTCGATCGATGCCCAGGCCACCCAGGCGGTGACCTTCCAGGGCAACCTCTCGACCACCGCTGGTGCGCTTCAGGGCTCCAGCCTGTCCAGCCTGCTGCCGCTGGTGAACAAGACCACCGGCGCCGCCGCCACCGAGTCGACCTCCCTCAAGGACCTCACCATCTTTCGCGGCAATGATGTCTCGACCGGTATCGTCACCACCGCGCGGCCGGTCTGGGTCAGTGGGACCAAGCCTGACGGCAGTGCCTATGCCGGCACCTTCACCGTGGATCCCTGGTCCGAGTCGGTCCAGGACCTGGTGAACAAGATCAACAAGGTCTTCGTGCAGGGCAGCGCCACGTTCGCCAGCGCCAAGATCGAGAACGGTAATCTGCTCATCCAGGGCACCGGGGCGCAAAAGGGTTTTTCCTGCCTGGTGGGCGAGAAGGCCCCGGTCCAGATCAATTCCACCGTGGGCGCCGGCCGCATCATCGATGCCACTGTCACCGGCTCTGGGGTAGTGAATTATGCCGGCGATGGCTCCACCACCTCGGTGCCCAACGCCGCCGGATTGACCATCCCGCTCAACGATGATGCCTTGGTCACTCCCACCATCACCCTGCCCGCGGGTGTCTATGCCGCCACCGGCAGCCTGACCCTCAAGCTGGTCAAGGTGAGCGCCAGCGGCAATACCGAATTGTTGAGCACCACGATCAAGGGTTCCGACCTCAGTGCGACCGCAGCCACCCCGATCACCTTCGCCAGCATGCCGCACTTGCGCGCCGGCGAGAGCGTAGCCTTCCAGGTTGCCGGCACCCTCGCGGTCACCGGCATGTCGCTGACCTTGGACTGCGCTTTCGACCGTAACGCCTCATCGACTGCGACCCCCAATCTCCACAGTGACACTTGGAATGCCGCCACCGGCGCCGCCGCCGCCCCGGGCACCATCGGAGACGGCATTCCCGACGCGTACCAAGAAAACAGCAACGTGGACGTGAACGAATACGTCTACCGCGCGAACGCTACGCCGGTTGACAACGTGGCCAGCGCCGAGACCAACAACTTCTTCGACTGGTATCGGGTGCGCTTCGTGCCCGACAAGGTCACCTCCTCGATCCAGGTCTATGACAGCGTCGGCGGCAGCCATACGGTCGAGGCGCGGTTCTTTCGCACTGGCACCCGCTCCACCACCAACACCTCGGGCCAGGTCGAACGCTTCAACGGTTGGGACATGGTGATCAACATGGCCAGCACCGAGGGCAAGCTGCTCGACGGTCTCGTCACCGGCATCGAGTTCGACGCCAACGGGCGCTACATGGGCAATGGTCGTCTCGGCCAGACCCTGCGCGGCAACGCCCTGTCCGACAGCAACACCTATTCCGGAACCCCGGCGGACAACACCATCAAGGTCAACTGGGCCTCCACCGGCACCGGGTCGATCTCGTTCAATCTCGGCGACGCAGCCTCGACCACTGGTCTGACCGGCTTCGGTTCACCGTCGTCCGCTGCCGCAGTTAGCCAAGACGGCTTCGCCTCCGGCAATCTCGACACCCTCTCGGTAGGTGGCAACGGCAACATCACGGGACTGTATACCAACGGCAAGAGCAAGCAGCTCTACCAGCTTGAGATATCGGTGTTTTCGAACCCCACCGGTCTGACCAGCGCTGGCGGCAATCTGTGGCAGGTCAGCGCCAATAGCGGCGAGGCTCTCTCGCGCTCGGCCGGCGAAAGCGGTGCTGGGAGCATCACCTCAGGCGCGCTCGAAGGCTCGAACGTGGACATTGCCAGCGAATTCACCCGCCTGATCACCGCCCAGCGCGGCTTCCAGGTGAACGCCCGTGTGATCCAGACCACGGATCAAGTGCTTCAAGAACTCGCCGGTCTGATCCGGTAAACCGGTGGTTGGTGGTTGGGTTCTGGTGGTTGGGGGACGACACATTGCGGCGCCGCTGCGGATCACCCATCCGCAACCGGACAACAAGGTGGCAACGCGCTGCGATGTTGTCCCCAACCACCAACCACTAACCACCAACCACGTCATTCGGGATCAACCGCGATCCTACGCCCCGGCGAGGTGCCTGCGGATCCGCGCCAGATCGTCGGCGCCAAGATACCGCCGACCGCCGACATCGTGGGCACCGAGGTGCTCGGCGGCGGCGGTGATGGTGATGATCGGGGCCACGCGAATACCGCACTCGGCCTCGATCTCCTGGATGGCCGTGCGGCTGCCCTGGCCCTTTTCCTGGCGATCCACCGCCACCACCGCTCCAGCGATGGTGACGCCGGTGGGTTTCAGCTTGGTCAGCGTCTCGCGCAGGGCGGTCCCCGCGGTCAGCACGTCATCGACAATTGCGACGGTGGTGCCGGGCGTGAGCGGGTGGCCCACGAACAGGCCTCCATCCCCGTGATCCTTGGCCTCTTTGCGATCATAGGCCCAGCCCACCGGCCGGCCCACCAGGCGCTCGTAGGCCGCCGCC
>JBILDK010000085.1:0-8938 GCA_044352625.1 Planctomycetota bacterium | reverse complement strand
GGTGGACGATCCGATCTATGCCCCGGTGACCCAAGACGGCAACCGCTTACTGGTCGCCACGCGAGACCTTATGGCGCTCGCGCTCCCCGACGGCGGAGCGGCGGCCATCCGCCTGCCCCTGGCGGTGCGCACCGACCTACCGCTGGCTATCTACCGCAGTCAACTGATAGCTGATCGCGAATTGCTCATCGCAGGTGGCCTCGACGGGGTGTTAGCGGCTACCGACCCAACCGGCCTTCTGGTCTGGAGTCATCTCGGAGCACCCCTCGCCTGCGCCCCGCTGGTATGCCCCGAGGGCGTACTCGCGCTGCGCCGCGATGGCCAGGCAGTGCGACTCTCCCCCGATGAGGGAGAAGTGATCGTCAGCGAAACCTTGGATGGTCCGGTGGTTGCTGCCTGGGTAGCCGACGGCCGCCTCCATGCCTTCACCGAAACCTCAGCGTGGGTCTGGGATGGAGGCATCCCGTTGGCCACCTCCCTGCCCGCGCCGATCATCGCCGGGGCGATGGACGTGATCGTCACCGTTCCGCGCCGGATCCTGGTGCGCAGCGGCGAAACCTGGAATGATGTCGGCCGGCTCGATCCAGCGGCCGAGGTGATTGGCACCTGGAAGGGGCACGCCATCACCATCACCGGGCGTCGTCTCGTGGTGCATGGACCGCGCGGTTTCCTCGTCACCTCCACCACCGACCTCCTCCCCCCGGTGGTACTGGGCGATCAACTCGTCGTGGTGGACCAGGCCGGTCATATCACGATCTATCGCTGACCCTGCGCAATCGCCTCGTGTGAGGAAAGGCCCGTAGACGCACACTCCTGGAGTTTCCCGTACATTCACCCCGATAACCGCAGTTGATGGTTGATGGTTCATCCCGAAAACCGCAGTTGATGGATTAGGGTTCATGGTTGATGGTTCCGACACCGCGAGTTGCAACGATTCTGGCGCTCACCCACCGGGTGAACATCACCGACGTCGCAAAGCTTTAGCTTTGGATCGAAACCATGAACCATCAACCATCAACCGCGGTTTTCGGGATCACCCGGTGTATGCCATCCAGAACCCCGGGCGACCATCGCACAGCCGGCGGTGGCCGTCCGGCGCGACGCTGGTCATGCATGTGGGCGCAGACCATGGGCAAACTTCTACCGGCGCACAGTAAAACCACCGATTAGCAACCCCGCATGTTGCCATAAGTTACCTTGCAACATGAGTTGAGGCCATAGAAGGGGCGCCGTATTTGGCTTGGTAATACTAACCAAGTCAGAGAGGTACCCCATGCTGTCGTCTTACCTCGGAACCTTTGCTCGCGGTGGCGCGGCAAGCAATCTGATCCGCTCCCAATGGCAGGCGGGCCAAATGGCGAGCGTTGCGGTGCGCGGGATCAGCGGGCGCGGCTACATCAACCCCCTGGGTTTTTCCACGGCCTCGAATGAGCGGCTGAACCTGCTCCTTGGCGACGCCAACGGACAGCGTGTGGCGAGCGCCTTCGAGAGCGATGACTTTCATGCCATCCTCTCCGACGTCATCAGCGAAGCCACCGAGTCCATCGACCCGTTCAATCCCGCAACCCATTACCGACTGAGCCAAAACACGCGCACGCTGGCCACGGATCCCAACCGTCTGGTCCCAGGGTTGGATCCTCAGCACATGTACGGCATGATCAGGTTCGGCGACCTCCTGCTCGATCCGGCCGGCAAGGCCCTCTACGAGCGCAAGGCGCTGCCCATTGCCATCCCGACTTTCCTGCACGCCTCGTATCCCTTGCCCAAATGGACCTCGCACGGGGTCAACGCAGTGAATGGGTCGACCATCGCCGGGATGATCAACCCGCTGCTGTTTCCAGAGAAATACCAGCGGATTTTCGCCGGCCAGGACCTCGCCCAGCTCGAAAGGCTGGAAAAGGGCACGCGCAGCCGGCTGGGCGCGAACACGGTTGAGGCCCTGACCGACATCCGACGCCAGGAGTTCACCACCAAGAACGGCGCCGGGGTGTACCACGCCATCATCCAGGGCACCGTACCCCAGCACATCTTCACTGGATACCTGATCTGGATCAAAGGCTATACCCCGGATGGCCGCACCTTTACCTCGATCCTTGGGCGGGGCGTCGATTCGGTTCCCATCATCCAGTCACTAGGCAACGTCTATGGCGGCACGCTCGCCTGGGCAGTCCAGCAGGACGTGTCCGATCGGCTGTTCGCGCCCGAAAACCGTCACCTCATCGAGGACTCGCGCCTCACCCTGAGCGCCTTCGATCCGGAGATCAGGCAACAGATCCTCGACCTCCTCGCACCGCGCACGGTGCTGCTCAAGGCCGCCCTCGACGGGATCGACTACCTCTCTCCATTCCTAGCCGCGCTGAAGAATCTCGACGTCGTGCGCAGTCTCGCCGGCAATCGCGCGTTCGTGCCCGCGGGATGGGATGGGCTCGATCCGCAACTGCTGATGGACAGCGCGCAGTTCAACAACCTCTCCTTGCAGGATGCCACGGTTCCGCTGTTCGACATGCCATTCCTCATCGACGGCAAGGTCAACCCAGAATTCATGGCCCTGTACCGCAAACGCGGCGTCCCCACCGACATCGAGAACTACAACATCGCGGCCGAGACCACGCTCAATCAGCAAGCGCGGTCCAGCCGCATCGACCTCGACGAACTCGTGAGCCCTGTCGGTGATTCCGTGTCCGACGACGTCATCGCCACGGTGGTCAAGAACCAGAATCTCCCCCGGGATGCCCATATCGGCTTGGTCGATATCGCCCGCTCATCGAGCCAGGTGACCGACTTCCGCGGTTCGCCGAGCCTCATCGATGAGCCGCCCTTCACTCCCGAGATGGACCAGCTGAACATGGATGTCAATTCCGGGACGCAAAACATCTTCAATGGTAAGGAAGAGGTCCCCTTCGGCCCCAAAGAGCCCGTCCGTGAGCCGCTGGAGCCAGTGTCCGACAAGGGACCGAAGGCAGCGGAAGGCGCCGGACACTGATCACCTAATCGCAACCACCACGACCACCAGGAACCAGCACATGAACAAGAACAAACTGCTCGCGGCGCTTCCCGAGACCATACCGCGCGATCGCTACCAGGAAGAAAACAACGGGGCGCTCTCACCCGAGCGCCTGCGCGGGCTGGCAGATAATCTGAGCGGCAAGACCTCGCTGCTCGACGGCATTGCCCAACCCATCGACCTCAACGCGGTCAACTATCACATCTACACCTCGGTCCTGCCCGATTTGTGCCGACTGGCGGAATATCTCGGGTACGGCTGGTACCACGGCGTGAACGGATCGGGCCCGGGCCAGGATTACATCTTCGTCAATGCGGGGGAAAAGGGCGATGCGAATCCATTTCATCAGGTGACCGGACCGGGCTTCGAGCCGAACATGACCCATTCCGGTAAGCTTGAAGGCTACATGTCGGACAAGCGACTCTCGCTCGAGTTCGTCAATTCCCATCTCACCTATACCGATCCCGTCTTCGACCAGGGTTCCCTGCGCTGGGTCGATGAACCGCAGAACATCGACATCGTCCAGTTCGTTGTCGATAATCTCAAGGGCACGTCCAAGGTTTCGACCAACTTCACCTGTGAGTACTTCACCACCGGCCAGGCCGGCGCCGCCACCCAGAAGAGCTGGCAAAAAGGCTGGAGCACGCAGGTGACCTCGAACCAGACCTACAACAACGGCATTGTCGGGGCCATGTTCGCCAAATTCTCGATCTCACTGAACGAGTCCGTGGGTGCCTCCGGATCGACGGGCGGCAACCAATCGACCAATACTTCCCTGTCCGAAGGCACTCGCGCGGCCATCGCCTTCTCCAAGGACACCGCCGGATTTTGCAAGGGCGTCTATGCCGTGCAGACCCAGTCAGGTGTCGCGGCGATCGATTTCAACTGCATGGCGACCCTGGAATATGCGGTCCGCTTCTATGGCTTCCTGCGCTGGGGGCAGGGCAAGCCTTTCACCGGCCCGACCAACTATCACAACCAGTTCTCCGGATCAGGAAAACGACCCACTTTCGATTTTACGCTGGGCAACGCCAACACCCCCTGGTGGACCGCTCTCGGCGAGGCGGTGAGCATGAACGCCAGCCCCTGGGCCTGGGACAAGATGATCGCCAACTACCAGTGCGGCGACTGGCTCGCCAAACTTGTCCATACCGGCAAAGAACGCAGCACCTTCCCCATCGCAGGCGTCACCGCGAGCATGCAGCGCAAGTCCGCCAACTGGACAACGGTTTCCGAAGAGATGGTCGACCAAGCCAGTTGATTGCCCTCCAGCATCACCGCAGACGGGTCGTGGTCCCCTGCCGACAGGTGGCCGACCACGACCCGTCCAGAGCCAACGCCCTGGTCCAGGATGCGCTTCTCGCCGCCAGGATGACGTCAGGAAGGCAAGCGCGGTTGGTGGTTCATCCGCGATGTCGCAGTTGAACGGGAGGTTCCACAGGGAACGAGGGTGAAATCGACCGCTTCTGCTCTGCGGCAGCCCCATGCCCCTTCGTTGCTCCCTGCTCAATGAACTGCTCCTTCGGGTGCACGGTTGATAGCCCCTCGCGTTGATCACACCCGGGCAGCCCGCCTGCATCGGGGGTAAGTCCGCAGGCAACGCCGGGGGGACACTCCCGTCATGACCACCATCCGCTCCACGCACTGCGCCCTCACCCTGGCCGCCGAGGGCACCATCACCGCCCTCGATGTGGACCCGGATGGCGGGTTCGCCGGCATCGACCGCAGCATCATCGCAGGGGCCTGGAGGCTCGCGCTTGCCGGACCGCGACTGACCGCATGCGCCGCTGCCGGCGCGCTGCCCCTGACCATCCGTGTGCAGCAGCAGGGTCGCCGTAGATGCCCGCCATTCATCCGGGTCGCCCCGTGCACATTGCTGGTACCCGGCACAGATCCGTACGGGCGGAATTACCGCATACGGTTCTTCCATCAGGTGGTGACGCATAGGCGCTCATTGGTGTAGGGATGGAGCATCCTGACCTGGGGTAGGTGGTGACGCCTCGAGCCGGCGGCCCGGGGGCCGGTCAACACCACCTGCATTCTGGGCGTATATCCAGTCGCCCCCGCGGTGGCGCCCAGCACAATGGGACTAGCCGTTCCGGCGGCGGTGATGTATAAGCCTGATCGCCTTGGCTATTCGGTTCATGCGGAGGGATCCTGTATGTTGTTCCGGCCACGTTTGCCCCTGATCGTCCACCTGCTGGCATTCCTGCTGATGCTCTCGGCTGGCCGCATGCATGGGGCCGACATCGACACCGTCATCCTCGGTGACGAGCTGAGCGAACGTCAGCATCAGCTGGCGATCGTCGGCTCCGCCTCCGCCGTCACCAAGGCGATCGAGATCGGAAACCAGCACGAGCGCTATCGCGGGCGGGCGGTGACCGGGCGGGGATCGGCGTTGGATCTGATGGTCTCGCTGCCTGGACCGGCGGCATCGCGCTATCTGCTGGAGATCGAGGAGATCCACGATCGGCAATGGCAGGCCTTCGGCTATGCGGTGCTGGTGAACGGGCGCGAGATCTGCTTCCGCACCTACGAGGAGCAGGCGGCCGGCCCCAACCATTGGTTCGTGGCCATTCCCGCAGATGCCGTCCCCGATCCCGGTAAGATCGCCGTTCGCCTGATCAATCGCGGCAACGCGGGCTTCGTCGTGTCCCGGATGTGGATGTACCGGGACTTTCCGGCGCATGCCGAGGCCGAACGGCTGTTCCAACCCCTGACCATCATGGGGCCCGGTCCCATGCGACCGACGGCCTCGCCCGATTTCGAGCTGGGCTACTTCAAGGACGAGCAGGCCAACTACAGCTACAACGGATCCACGGCGCTGATCGACGAAGTCCTGGGGAGGACGCAGGGGCTCGGGGTCCCGGTCCAGTTGGCCATGACCGCCTGGTTTTCCACCTGCCCGGGTGGCCCCGATGGTCGCGGCGGATATTTCAGCGATCCGCGCTATTCCCAGGCGATCGCCCGGGATGGCCGCCTGTATGCCCAGTATCCCAACGTGTGGGGAAATTCCTTCGGCTATCCATCGATGTCCGAGCCAACCATCAACCGCTTCCTCGACGATTCCCGGGAATCCACCTGCCGCGCCATCCAGCGTCGCCTGGATCTGCTCAAGGCCTCGGGCAAGCCGATCCGACATCTGCAGCTGTTGAGCGATGTCGGCCCATTCTATTGGGATGATGCCGACTACAGCCCCAGTGAGATCGAGGCGGCCCGCCGCGATGGCGTAACCCTCGCCCCCGGCGCCAATACTCCGGCAGTGCGCATGTGGCGCTTCCGCCATCTCGCCCAGGTCTTCGCCCGCATCGCCAGCGCCTTCCGCGCTGGCGTCCAGCGCGACAGCATCCTGGTCGATCGCGGACACGTCGTTCTGCCCGACGACCAGCTGAGTGAGAACCTGTATAGCCATCCCTGGGTGCGGGTCGGCTTCCCCGCAGGTGATGTCCGCTGGCGCGGCTGGCAGACCGGGGTGGTGGACGGCATGTGGACCACCGGCGAGATGGGCGCCGGCCGTCAGGCAGTCTACGACTACATCATGGCGCGAGGGAAAATCGGCATCGGCAACATGTACATCGGCAAGGTGCCAATGCCGCGCCTGCGGTCGATGCTTATGCTGCAATACCAGCGCGGCTGGCGCTCCGCCGGTTTCTACGGCACCGATCCCGAGAACTGGGAGGCCCTGGCCACCATGCCGGGCGTCGCCGACCAGCCGGCCATGCCACCGGTGCATTGCGAACGCAAGGCCCTGGAGGTGTTCTTTGAAATCACTGGTGACCTGGGCGAACCAGGCGTGCTGGTGACAGCCGAGAACGTCACCTGTGGCCAGCTCGGCGGGGTCAAAGGAGCTCTACGCAGCAATACAACCAAGCCAGGACGCCTGATCTATCGCCTGGATGTCAGCGAGGAGGAGGACAAAACCCGGGCGACGCTTTTCCTGATGGGCAACGTCGCCCCCCGCGACGTGACCATCGCGGTTGCTAGCACGGACGGGACGTGGCAACCGGTGGGCCGGCTGTCGGAGGGTCAGCGCGATGCCAGCTTGGTCACCATCGGCGGCAAGGGTGGGGCGGTATCCTCGGTGGAACTGCCGCGCCTGCCGGACGGAACCCTGCCTAGCCAGGTGCGCATCGATTTCGCCAGCGGCTCCATCCAGCGGATCCGGGTCGGACTGAGTTGGGATCAATTGACTGGTCATGCTGGTTCTGCCACCACGACAGTGGTCGAAAACGAGGAAGAGCGCCGTTTGGCGGATGAGACCTGGCTGCTGCACGCCGAGCATGCCACCGATCGCGCCTGGACCTGCCGGGAAACGCGCCTGCAGAGCCTGTGGGTCCAGCAGCGCCGGATGAGCGAACTGCTGATCGAACGCTACCGGTCCCTGGATGGCGATCCGGAGCCGCTACGGGAGGCGGAGGCGCAGATGCGCGACAACCGCTATGCCAGCGCCTACCGGCGCCTCATCGGCGAGATCTCGTACTGCCTGCCCGCCCGCTTTGCCATTCGCGGACATGGCCCCCTCGGCCGGTTTCCGATCGAGGTGCGGTTGCCGGACGATGACCAGATCGCCGTGGCTACCATTACCCGGCTGACCACCGACCGGATCGATCTGGCGCTGGACGCAGACATCTCGACGACGGCGACGGTGATCATCCGCGGCCTGTTGCCCGGAGAGGGCTATGCGGTGCAACAGCCCGCCGCTGGTCAGGTCTCGGTGCTCCGGATCCAAGCCGGTACGGACCAGCAGCCGGTGGCGCTGAGCGACGGCGTCCTGCGGGTGGAGGTGCCGGTGGCTCCGCCGCGCCTGAGCGTGCCCCGCACCTTCACCGCGACCTTCGCCAAGCGCGATGGCCGCACCGGGATGGCCGAATTCTGGCCTGCGCCCAGTTCCACTGCCATCCATCTGGCGCGAATTCCGGCCAAAGGTGCGGTCCTGCGCCGCCGCGAAGCCCAGGCCAGCGCCTGGACCGAGCGGACGACACCCAGTCCAGGGGACTGGTGCGAGGTCGAAGTGGACGACCAGGGAGTGGTCCGTCGGATCGATGCCATCTACGGCGAGGTCACCGGGATCATCGCCTCGTTCATACGTCCCGGTTTCGCCGCTGATGCCCCTGCCGGCATCCTGGCGCTCCGGGACGGTCGACGGTTCGAACTGTCATGGGGGATCGCCGGCGGCACCAGGCTCGACACCGCCCTGCTACAGGGGAATCCACATCAGTACAATTTCGACCGGCTTGAACTGGGCCTGCGTGCCGGTCAGCAGGTGACGCTGACCTATACCCCCGCCGGCCTCCCCGGCGTGCCCGACCGGCTGGTGGCGATCCGCCAGGCGACGACGGTGGTCCTGCAGGACGAGGTCGAGGGCACCGAGGCGGAGTGGCGTGCCCTGCCAGTGTCCGCCACCGGCATCCGCTACCTCGCCGGGTGGCGGGATGGCCGGAAAAGAGGGATATCGGGCGCCGCCTTGTCGAACGCTGCCAAATCCCATGACCAGCCAGCAGAGGTGGTCTATCGCGTGTCCTCGGATGAACTCCTGGGCGACACCGGGGTGCATCTGTCCGGGCGCACGATCATTGACGAGCGTAATCATTTTGAGGTCTTCGCTAGCCTGGATGGCAAAATTTGGACGGCATGCGGCGAGGTCTCCGCCCGCGAGGCGGTCGATCCCTCGTGCATGAATGTGGACATTTCTGCCGTCGCCCGCGGCAACCGGACCTGCCTGGTCAAGGTGCGCATCGCCGGCACTGGCGACTGGTGCATTCTGTGGAATGTACAGGTGCGGACGGAACGTACGGGCACGGTTCTCGAGAAGTGAATGCAGCGCCAGTTGTCTAGCGACAATTAGATTGGCCGGTCGCCGACAATTAGATTGGCCGGTTTCCGCGCCGGTGGTATAGGCGACGAAAAATTAGACTCCTGTCGAGTTTTTCCGTC
>JBILDK010000435.1:0-3003 GCA_044352625.1 Planctomycetota bacterium | reverse complement strand
GCGGTTGATGGTTCATGTTTGATGGTTCATGGTTTCGATCCAAAGCTTTGCGACGTCGGTGATGTTCACCCGGTGGGTGAGCGCCAGAATCGTTGCAACTCGCGGTGTCGGAACCATGAACCATAAACCATAAACTGCGGTTTTCGGGATCAACCGACCCCCGCGCAGTCACAGACTGCGCGGGGGTCTCGTTTTTTTGCGCGTGGACCGTCGACCTATTCGGGAACGGCGACGAGCACCGCACCGTCCTCGATGCAGACCGGGTACACTGGCAGGCTGACGCTGGGGTCCTCGATGCAGCCGCCGTCCGCCAAGCGGAAGCGTTGCTTGTACAGCGGGCTGGCGATGACCGGTTCGCCGCAGTGATCGCCGACGATGCCACGACTGATGACGAAGGCCTTACCGAAGGGATCGAAATTGCCCAGGGCATGGATCTGCTCGCCCTCGCCCCAGCGCACCAGGGCGATCTGGTGGCGGCCGAACAAAGCGGCGACGCCGCACCAGGGCGGCACATCCTCCAGCATGCAGGCATGGGCCCAGCGGGTTCCAGGGATGATGGCGGGCGAAGCGGCGGTGATCATGGTCAGACCTCGATGAGATGGGACTTCTCTTCCCAGAATGCCGGACGGTGCTGGGCGCGCTCGTTCACCATGACGATGCTGGGATCGGGCGCATTGCTGTTCACGAAGCTGCGGAATTGCCGGAGCTGTTGCGGGTCCGCCAGGGCGGTTGCCCACTCGTCCTGAAAGGTGGCGACGATGTGCGCCATCTCGGCCTCGAACTCGGCATTGAGTCCGAGCGCATCGTCGATCACCACGCTGCGCAGGTACTCGATGCCCCCCTCCAGCTTGTTGAACCAGGTGGCGGTGCGTTCCAGGCGGTCGGCGGTGCGAATGTAAAACATCAGGAAGCGGTCGCAGTAGGTCATGACCTGTTCGGCGCTGAGATCACCGGCCAGCAGCACGCCGTGCTGGGGCTTCATGCCGCCATTGCCGCAGACGTAGAGGTTGTAGCCCTTCTCGGTGGCGATGATGCCGAAGTCCTTGCCCTGGGCCTCGGCGCATTCCCGGGCGCAGCCGCTGCACGCGCTCTTGAGCTTGTGCGGACTGCGCAGGCCCTTGTAGCGGTGTTCAAGTTTGACCGCCAGGCCGACCGAGTCCTGCACGCCGTAGCGGCACCAGTCGGTGCCGACGCAGCTTTTCACGGTACGCAGGGCCTTGCCGTAGGCGTGGCCGCTTTCGAAGCCGGCCGCAGCCAGCTCCCGCCAGATCATTGGCAACTGCTCAAGCCGGGCGCCGAACAAATCGACGCGCTGACCCCCGGTGATCTTGGTGTAGAGCTTGTAGCGCTGCGCGACCTGGCCGAGGGTGATGAGCTGGTGCGGTGTGACCTCGCCACCCGGGCAGCGCGGCACCACCGAGTAGGTCCCGTCGCGCTGGATGTTGGCCAGGAAGCGGTCGTTGGTGTCCTGCAGATGCGCATGTTTGAGCACCGGTTCATTCCACGCACTGGCCAGGATCGAGGCCACGACCGGCTTGCAGATGTCACAGCCCTGACCGGTGCCATGGCGACTAATCAGATCGACGAAGCTCGTCAGCCTGTGCGCCCGGACGAGGTGGTACAGCTCCTGCCGGCTGTGGGCGAAGTGCTCGCAGACGTGGTTCTTCACCTCGACGCCGGCGGCCTTGAGTTCGCTGTGCAGCAGCTCTTTCACCAGGGTCTTGCACGAGCCGCAGCCGGTGCCGGCCTTGGTGCAGCTGATCACGGCACCGACCTGGTCGAGCTTCTGTTCGCGGATGGCGCCGCAGATCGCGCCCTTGCTGACATTGTTGCACGAGCAGATCTGGGCGCTGTCGGGCAGGTCGCTGATCTTGAGGCCGACCTTGGCCCCGCCGCTGTTCGGGGTGATCATGCCCTCGACCTTGTCGGGCAGGGCGATGCGGTTTTGGAACAGGGTCAGGAGTTGGCCATAGAGCGCCGCGTCGCCCACCAGGATCGCACCGATCAGTAGTTTGCGGTCCGGCGAGAGCACCAGGCGCCGGTACACCTCGGCCACGGAATCGTGGAACGCGACGGTGTGGCAGCCGGGGGTCAGGCCCTGGGCGTCGCCGATCGAACCGACATCGACGCCGAGCAGCTTGAGCTTGGTCGAAAGATCGGCGCCGGTGAAGATCCTCGGCGTGGCGGCACCGGTGAGGTGGTCGCAGGCGACCTCGGCCATGCGGTAGCCGGGGGCCACCAGGCCATAGCAGCGGTCGCGGTGCGCAGCGCATTCGCCAATGGCGTAGATCGCCGGATCGCTGGTGCGGCAGGCATCATCCACCGCGATGCCGCCGCGGCTGCCCACGGTCAGGCCAGCAGCCTTGGCCAGCTCGTCGCGCGGGCGCACGCCGGCCGAGAACAGCACCAGATCGGTCTCCAGGCTGGTGCCGTCGGCGAAGCGCATGGCCAGGCGGTCACCGACCGCCTCGATCTGCTTGGTGTTCATCCCGGTGTGGATGCGCACGCCGAGGGCCTCGACCTTGCGGCGAAGGATGGCGGAACCGCCCTCATCGAGCTGCACCGCCATCAGCCGCGGGGCGAA
Organism: Planctomycetota bacterium; assembly: GCA_044352625.1. GTDB lineage: Bacteria > Planctomycetota > UBA11346 > UBA11346 > UBA11346 > JAKLKR01. The sequence continues at coordinate 419 of JBILDK010000435.1, read as the reverse complement.
CTCCACCACATGGGTTTCGAGTCCGAGCTGGGCGAGGGCATTGGCCGCTTCGAGACCAAGCAAACCGCCGCCGACCACCACGCCGATGGTGCGCCCGGTGGCGCGGGCCTTGATCGCTTCGAGGTCCTCAATGGTGCGATAAACGAGGCAGCCGGGCAGGTCGGCGCCGGGCACCGGCGGCACGAACGGCCGGCTGCCGGTGGCCAGCACCAACTCGTCGTAGGCGAGGCTCCCGCCATCGGCCAGGCTCAGCGTGCGCTGGGTGCGATCGATAGCGGCGACCCGCGCCCCAGCGCGGAACTCGATGCCGTTGCCCGCGTAGAACTCGGGGCTGGGCAGCAGGCTGAGCTGCTCAGCGGTCTTGCCGCCGAACCACTCCGAGAGATGCACCCGGTCATAGGCTGGGCGCGGTTCCTCGC
>JBILDK010000055.1:0-10171 GCA_044352625.1 Planctomycetota bacterium | reverse complement strand
ACTGTCATCACCTTCCTGTTCCTCGGCGAAGGCGCGATGCCGAACGCGCCCAGCCCGGACGGCCTCGCACCCTGATCTGTTTCCCGACAACCGCCCTGGTTGTGGCCCTGGCCGTGCTTCCGGCCCTATGGTGGCACACTGGGGGGACCGGCATCATGCCCGGCCGTTCCATCCTGGTCCTCCTTGGGCTCGCCGCGCTGGTTGGGGCGTGGCGTCCCGGGGTCCCGCCCGGGGGCTGGCGCGGAGCCCTCCCGTGGTTGGTGGCGGCATTGGCCTTCCAAGCTGTGTCCCTGGCCTGGACCCCATTGCCAGTGGTGGGTGGTCTGGTCGTGGCGGAACGCGCCGTCGCCCTGGCCGCAGCCCTGGGCCTGGCCTGGTCCCTGGGCGCGACGGTGCCACTGATCGCGGTGCTGATTGCGGCCATCATTCCGCTGCTCGACCTGGTCACGCTGCATACCGGGCTGTGGTCCTGGCTCAGCGGCGATCCGCCGTTCGGCAATCCCAATTTCAATGCCACCGTCGTCGCCCTCACCGTGCTCGGCGTGGGCCGCTGGCCGCTGGCCGGACGCGCGGAGCGCATGGCCACTGCGCTGGCGGTCATCGGAGCCCTCGGCCTGCTCGCTCCGAGCCCGGTGGGTCATGGCACCCGCTCGGTGGCGCTGATCCTGGGGTGCGGTGCGATCGCCTGGGGAGTCCTGCGCTGGCTGCCGCGCCGCGCCCACGGCGGAGCGTTGGGCGCTGTCGCGGTCCTGATGCTTGTCTCCCAGGTGGTGGTGGTGCTGCGCGGCGTACCTGGCCTGCCCCCGTCCTGGGAACAGCGCCGCCACCTATGGAGCGGAGCCGTCGAAAATGCCGCCAATGCGCCGTTGATCGGCCACGGCATGGGTAGCGCCCTGGCGGTATTGCCCACGGGCCCCGCTGCTGACCGTGCCTGGCTGGCAGTTCCGAGCTGGCCGGAACACGCCCACCATGAACTGCTGCAGACCCTGCTGGAAGGCGGCGGCGTGCTGCTCGCCCTACTCGCCGCTGCCGTGGTGACGTTGCTCGCTCCGCTGTGGCGGCGCCGCGACGATCCCGCTGCCCGCGCCCTGCTGGCGGCGTGGGCCGCCGCCTTGGCCCACGCCATGGTGGAAAGCCACCTGCTTCATCCCGGGCCTTTGGGCTGCTTGGCGCTGCTCGCCGCCGCGACCTGGACGTGGCGTCCGGCGGAGGACTCCGTGCCTGCGGCCGAAGCCGTGCCGTCCTGGTGGGGCCGCCTACCCCTGATCGCAGCCGCGGGGCTCGCGGCATGGGTGGTGGCAGGGGACTTCACCGGCGGCGGCAGTCCGCCGATGCGTGATCGTCGCAGCCGGGTGGCGCTACTCGCCGCCGAGCAGCGCCAGGACTGGGCCGCGGCTGCAGCCTGCGTCCAGGATCTACGCCGGCAGCTTGGGCCTCTCGACGATCTCGCCCTGATTGAGGCCCGCCTGCAGGCCCGTCTCAAGGACTATCCCGCCGCTACCGCCCTGGCGCTGGAACAGGCCCGGCGCCTGCCGGTGCTGCCCGGCGCTACCCTTGAGCAGCCCGGCACCCTCGACCTGCTGCGCCGCCTGGCGGAACGCCACGCCAAACGCGGGGAGGTCGCAGCCGCAGCCGAACTCGGTGCTGCGTGGGATGCAGCGGCGCTGCGGGTGCGCGTCGCGCTGGCAGCGGTCCCCGCCACCGACAAGGGCGCTCGTGCCCGCGAGCTCCTCAACCGGGAGCTGGCTGCGCCGCCACGAAGCGCTGGCGACCTGCCTGACCCTCCGCCAGCCACCCGGTGATCGCAGCAGGGTCGTCGCCCTCGAGCGCGACCTGGAGCCGCTGCAAGGCGCTGATCGCTGCCGTCAGTTCAAGGCCCACTGCCGCGCGGTTGGCGCGCAGGATGTCGCACCACAGGTCCGGCGAGCCGGCGGCGACCCGGGTGGTGTCGCGGAAGCCGCCGGCCGCCACCGGCGCGGCGTCGGCATTGAGCCGACCGGCAGTGGCGCAGGCCATGAGGTGCGGCAGGTGGCTGGCCACCGCCACCGCCTGGTCGTGGACCGTGGGTTCGAGGCGCAGCAGCCGGCAACCCACCGCGCTCCACATCCGCTCCACCAGCTCCAACACCGCCGGCGGCGTGCTCGGCAGGGGGGTGGTGATGGCCAGGCGCCCGCGATAGAGCTCGGGATCGGCCGAGTCGAGTCCGGTGCGATGGCTGCCGGCCATGGGATGGCTGCCGACAAAGCGCCCTGCCAGGTCCGCTAGCTCGGCGCAGAGCCCGCCCTTGGTGGAGCCGACATCGGTCAGCACCGCCCGGGGGCAGGCCGCCACCAGGGCACGCACGGTCGGGGCGATGATTGAGACCGGGGTGCAGACCACCGCGAGGTCCGCATCCGCGGCGTCCTCAATCCGCGCGCAGGCCCGACCCCAGCCGCGGGCGGCAGCGCGTTCGGCGGTGCCCGGACGATGATGATGCAGCAGCACCGGCCAGCCCGCGGCAGTCAACGCCGCCGCCAGGCTGCCGCCCATGAGGCCCAGACCCGAGATGAGGACGGTCGGCGGAAGAAGGGCTGCGCTGGCCATGTCGTGCGCACGGTGTGCCCGCCGGGAACGAGCGCAAGCCGACTGTGGGCCAGAAACCCCCGGTTGCGCTGTTGCGCCAGGGAGCGCACAGGGGTGATGCGGCAAATTCATGCCCGAACCGGGGTGCGACGCGCACAGTCAGAACCCAGCGAAACGTTGCCTCAGGCGGAAAGCCGCTTTTTGGCTGGTTGACCACCACTCCGGTGCACCTAGTGTGCCGCCCCCACGTTTCGAGGACCCACCACCATGGCCCGTACCCCCTTCATCGCCGGCAACTGGAAGCTCAACCTGACCATCGACGAGGGCGTGGCCCTGGTCCAGGGTTTGGCCAAGGCGCTCAAGCCTGGTGTCGAAGTCGCCGTCTGCCCCACCGCCCTGGCCGTGGCCAGCGTCGCGGCGGCTGCCAAGGGCACTGGCGTGGGCGTCGGCGCGCAGAACGCCTACTGGGAAGAAAAAGGCGCTTTTACCGGCGAAATCAGCGCCAGCCTGATCAAGTCCACGGGCGCACGCTACGTCATTCTCGGCCACAGCGAGCGACGCCAGTTCTTCGGCGAGACCGACGCCACCGTCAACAAGCGGCTCAAGGCCGTGCTGGCCCAGGGCCTGGTGCCCATCGTCTGCGTCGGCGAAACCCTCGCCGAACGCCAGGGCGGCAAGCTGCAGGAAGTCCTCAAGACCCAGGTCGAGGGCGCCATTGCTGGCTTCACTCCGACCCAGCTTGAAACCCTGGTCGTGGCCTATGAGCCGGTGTGGGCCATCGGCACCGGTGTTACTGCCACCACCGCCCAGGCCCAGGAGGCCCACGCCTTTGTGCGCGGATTGCTGCGCGCCAAGCTCGGTGACCTCGCCGACCGCCTGCGCCTCCAATACGGCGGCTCGGTCAAGCCCGACAATGCCAAGGAACTGCTCTCTCAGCCCGACATCGACGGCGCCCTGGTGGGCGGCGCGGCGCTCAAGCTCGCCGACTTCTCGGCCATCATCGCTGCGGCCTGATCGGATATTACCGTGGAAAACGTCCTCCTCGTCCTGCATGTCCTGTTGTGGTTCCTGTGCCCAGCCCTGATCGGGCTGATCCTGCTGCAGGGCGGGGCTGGCGATATTTCTTCCGCCTTCGGCGGCGGCGGTCAGCTCGACTCGACCCTCGGTGTCGGCGCGTCCTCGAAGATGGCGAAGATCACCGGCTGGCTCACCGCCATCCTGTTTGTCTTCATCCTCATCCTGGCGATCCCACACAAGGGCAACTTTGGCAAGGCCATTCCGGCCACCGGCAGCACCGCCCCCGGAGCCCAGGCGACCACGTTGCAGGCGGCGCCGGGTTCAACCGCACCGGTCGCGCCAGCGGCCACCGCACCGGCTGCGCCAGCAGCCACCGCACCGGCGGCCGAAGCCGCCACCGCACCGGTCGCCCCAGCGACCACCGCACCAGCTGCGCCAGCAGTCACCGCACCGGTCGAAGTCGTCCCCGCTGCCCCGTCCGACGCCAAGTAATCCCAGCGCCAGGTACCGATGAGCACCAACCCCGCCCCTTTGTTCCAGGTTGATGCCGCCGCCGTGCGCCAGGAGATCGGCCGTGAACGGCTGATCACCCTGTATCGCCGCATGCTGCTGATCCGGCGTTTCGAGGAACGCGCCGGTCAGGCGTATGAAGCCAAGAAGATCGCCGGCTTCCTGCATATGTACATCGGCCAGGAGGCTGTTGCCACCGGCTTCTACGACCACCTTGACTCACGCATCGACAGTTCGGTCACCACCTACCGCTGCCATGCCCAAGCGTTGCTGTTGGGCCTCGACCCGCGCGAACTCATGGCCGAGTTGTACGGTAAAGTCACCGGCAATGTGCGCGGCAAGGGCGGCTCCATGCACTTCTTCTCGAAAGAGAAGAAGTACCTCGGTGGTCATGGCATCGTTGGCGGCCAGATTCCGGTGGGCACTGGCGGCGCGTTCAGCGCCAAGTACCTCAAGACCGGCGGCATCAGCGTGACCTTCCTGGGCGAGGGCGCCTCCCCCCAGGGTACCTTCCATGAGTCGCTCAACATCGCCTCGCTGTGGGGCCTGCCGGCGATCTACGTGATCGAGAACAACCGCTACGGCATGGGCACCGCCTGCCACCGCGCCAGTTCGGTGACCGACATCGCCGCGCTCAAGGCCCCAGGCTACAACATGCCCTCGTTCACCTTCGACGGCCTCGATCTGTACGCCTCGTGGAAGGCGGCGCAGCAGGCCGTGGCCATCGCCCGCACCAACCGGCCGGTGCTGGTCGAGGCCAAGACCTACCGCTACCGTGGCCATTCGGTGTCGGATGCGGCCCTCTATCGCACCAAGGAAGAGGTCGACAGCTACAAGGCCCTTGATCCCATTGAGCGCATCAAGAGCGACTTGATCGAGGTGAAGTGGCAGACCCAGGCCGAGCTCGACGCTATCGAGGAAGCAGTGATGGGCGTAGTCCGCGATGCTGTGAAATTCGCTGACGAGAGCCCCGAACCGCCGCTGTCCGAACTCTACCGCCACGTCTACGCCGAGGAGGCCTGAGCATGTCCGCGCCGCTCAAGGCCCGCCGGCCGATCAACGTCAAGACTGAGCCGATCAACGGCTTCAAGGGCATCGACTTGGGTGACGGCACCCAACTGCTGTCCATGCGCATGGCCCTGTGCCAGGCGCTGTACGAGGAGATGAAGCGCGATCCGACGATCTTCATCATGGGCGAGGAGGTCGCGGAATACAACGGTGCCTACAAGGTCACCAAGGACCTGCTCAAGGAGTTCGGCCCCGGGCGCGTGATCGACACGCCGATCACCGAGTCCGGCTTCACCGGCCTGGCGGTGGGCGCGGCGATGACCGGCCTGCGTCCGGTGATCGAGTTCATGAGCTGGAACTTCTCGCTGGTGGCCTTCGACCAGATCATCTCGAACGCTTCCAAGATGTGCTACATGACCGGCGGCATGTTTCCCATCCCGCTGGTCATGCGCGGTCCCAACGGCGCCGGCCCGCGTGTCTCGTCGCAGCACTCGCACGCGGTCGAGGCGCTCTACAGCCACTTTCCCGGCCTGATCGTCGTCAGCCCCTCGACGCCCTATGACGCCAAGGGCCTGATGAAGACCGCCCTGCGCCAGCAGAATCCGGTGTGCTTTCTCGAAAACGAGATGCTCTACAACTACGAGCAGGAACTGCCGGTGGGCGAGTACACCGTGCCGTTCGGCGTCGGCGAGATCAGACGCGAGGGCACCGACTGCACGATCGTCGGGATCAACCGCTGCGTGCACTGGGCACTTGAGGCCGCTGAGGCCCTGGCCAAGGATGGGATCTCCTGCGAGGTCATCGATCCGCGCACCATCAAGCCGCTCGACATCGACCTCATCGTCGCCTCGGTGCGCAAGACCCATCGCTGCGTGGTGGTCGAGGAATGCTACAAGACCGGCGGCGTCGGTGCCGAGGTCGCGGCCCAACTCATGGAGCGCGCCTTCGATGACCTTGATGCGCCGGTCGGGCGGGTGACCACCACTGAGAACCCGATGCCCTACGCGGCGAACCTCGAACACGAGACCCTGCCCAAACCGCACCGCATCATTAAGGCGGTGAAGCTGGCCTGTTATCGCTGACGACTCGTGTGGTTGGTGGTTAGTGGTTGGTGGTTTGTGATAGCCAACCGCCACCCCCCAGCCGACCGGGATGACCTGGCCCAACCACCAACCACCAACCACCAACCACCTGACACCCATGGCCATCATCGAACAGACCCTGCCTGCCAAGTCGCCGACCATGACCGAGGGCACCATCGTCAGCTGGCGCATCAAGCCCGGCGACGTGGTGAAGAGCGGTCAGGTCATCGCCGAAATCCAGACCGACAAGGCGGTGGTAGAGTGGGAGGCATTGGATGGCGGCCATGTCGCCGTGATCCTCATCCCCGCCGGAGCCCAGGCCTTCGTCAACCAGGTCGCGGCCATTTTCACCAGCACACCCGGTGAGGACACCGCCGCCGCGGTGACGGCTGCCAAGGCCACCAATGCCGCGCTCGCCGCACCGGCCGGGGGCGAAGCTGCACCCACCGATGTGGTCCCGGTCATGACGCCGGCACCGATGCCCACCGTGGCCGGTGCGCCGACCCTGCATCCCACGGGATCCTTCACCAAGAGTTCCCCGACGCGCACCGTCCGCGTCAGCCCGGTGGCGGCGCGCTTCGCGGTCAGCAACAAGCTCGACCTGGGCAAGGTCAAGGGCAGCGGACCAGATGGCCGCATCGTGCTGCGCGATGTCGAGGACGCGCTGCGTAAAGGCTCTGCCCCCATCGGCAGCAGCGAAAGTGCCGCCAAGGCCAAGCCCAAGCTCGCCCCCTTCCGCGCCGACGGCGCCACCCAGAGCGATGTCCCCCTCTCGCCCATGCGCCAGGTGATCGCCAAGCGCCTGCTCGAAGCGACCACCACCATTCCTCATTTCTACGTTACCGAAGCGGTGGACGCCGCGGCCCTGGTGGCGATCAAGGACCAGTGCGCGACCTACGATAGCATCAAGGTCACGATCAATGATCTGGTGGTACGCGCCGCTGCCCTTGCCTTGCGCCTGCACCCCAAGGTCAACGCGACGTACCATGGCAACGCCGTGCGTCTGTTCGACAGCGCCGACATCTGCGTGGCGGTGGCGATCCCCGACGGCCTGATCACGCCCATCGTGTTCAAGGCCCACGCCAAGAGCGTGCGCCAGATCGGTGACGACGTCCGGCGCTTGGCCAAGAAGGCCGCCGAAGGCAAGCTCCAGCCCAACGAATTCCAGGGCGGCACCTTCACCGTGTCGAACCTCGGCATGTTCGGCATCGAACAGTTCAACGCGATCATCAACCCGCCCCAGGTGGCGATCCTCGCCGTCGCCGGCATCAAGGACGAACCGGTGGTGCGCGCCGGTCAGGTGGTGCCGGGCAAGGTCCTGCGCCTGACCCTCTCCGCCGACCACCGTGCGGTGGATGGCGCCGACGCGGCGGCCTTCCTCAAGACCCTGCGCGAACTGCTTGAGGCCCCCGCCGGGCTGCTGGTGTGAACCATGTCCACGGTGCTGCGGATCGGGCCATTCCGCCTGTTCTTCTATAGCAACGAAGGCAACGAACCGCCGCATATCCACATCGAAAGCGGCGACAACCTAGCCAAATTCTGGCTGGAACCCGTGGCCTGCGCCGAGAATACCGGTTTCACGGCCAAGGAACTCGGCACCATCGCACGTATCGTTGATGAACACCACACGACCTGCCTGGAGAGGTGGCATGACTACCACGGTCGCTAAGCAAGCCCTCGCCACGATGGTCACCTGTGATGAAGACCATCTGCATGTGACCCTGGTGGACGGACGGGAACTGAGCGTTCCGCTGGCTTGGTTTCCTCGTCTGCGCGCCGCCACGACCCAGCAACGCGCGGTGTGGCGGCTGCTTGGCCATGGCGCAGGCATCCACTGGCCCGAATTGGACGAGGATCTCTCGGTCCAGGCACTTCTCTGAAGGATAACTTCCCATGCCCGACTTCGACGTCATCGTGATCGGCGCCGGCCCCGGCGGCTATGTCGCCGCGATCAAGGCCGCCCAGCACGGCAAAAAGACCGCGATCATCGAGAAGGAGGCCCTGGGCGGGGTCTGCCTCAACTGGGGCTGCATTCCCACCAAGGCGCTGCTCAAGAGCGCCGAGATGCTCGAATCGTTCCGCCACGCTCAGGACTTCGGCCTCACCGCTGACAATGTGCGCGCCGACTTCAGCCAGGTGGTCAAGCGTTCGCGCGACGTGGCCGGGGGGATGTCCAAGGGCATCGGCTTCTTGATGAAGAAGAACAAGGTGACCGTGATCACCGGCACCGCGCACTTCAGCGGCCCTGACAGCATCGTGGTCACCGCCGTCGACGGTACTGCCAGCACCCTGACCGCAGACAAATTCCTCATCGCCACCGGCGGCCGGCCGCGGCAGTTCCCGCATCTGCCAGTGGACGGCGTGCGCGTGTTCAACGCCCGCGAGGCCATGTCGCTGCCCGCTCAGCCGACCTCCCTCGCCTGCGTCGGCGCCGGCGCCATCGGCATGGAGTTCGGCTACTTCTACCAGGCCATGGGCACCCCGGTGCACATCATCGAGGTCATGGACCAGGTGCTGCCGGTCGAGGACCACGAGGCCGCCAAGTTCGTCGAGCGCGCTTTCACCAAGCTCGGTGCCACCATCCACCTCGGCACCAAGGTCACCAAGCTGACGGTCAAACCCGACGGCGTGGTGCTCGACCTCGACCAGGGCGGCGCCCTCTCCTCGATCACCGTGGACCGCGTGCTGGTGGCGGTGGGCATGGTCGCCAACACCGAGGGTCTGCAGCTCGACAAGGCCGGAGTGGGCCTGGACGAGCGCGGCTTCATCAAGGTTGACGAACATCAGCGCACCAGCAACGAGCGCATCTACGCCATCGGCGACGTGGCCGGCAAGCAGCTCCTGGCGCACAAGGCCAGCTTCGAAGGTGAAGCCGCCGTGGGCCACATCATCGGCCATCCCGCACCGGTGGACTACCGCCAGATCCCCGGCTGCACCTACTGCCAACCTCAGGTCGCCTCCATCGGCCTGACCGAGAAGAAGGCCCTGGCCATTGGTCGACCGCTCAAGGTTGGGCGTTTCCAGTTCGTGGCCTCGGGCAAAGCCAAGGCCGTGGGCCACCCCGAGGGCTTCGTGAAGCTGATCTTTGACGCGGAGTTCGACCAGCTCATCGGCGCCCACCTCGTTGGCTACGACGCCACCGAAATGCTCGCAGAGCTCAGCCTGGCGATGAAGCTCGAAGCCACCGCCCGCGAATTGATGGAGACCGTCCACGCCCATCCGACCCTGTCAGAAGCGGTGATGGAAGCGGCCGCCGACGCGCTGGGCATCTGCGTACACCAGTGAGCGCGCGGGGCGCGCTCGTGGTTGGTGGTTGGTGGTTGGTGGTTGGTGATCTCCCTGCTCCAGCTGGACCCTTCCCACCGGTCCGCCTACGTGTTGGAGTGCCGCCTGCATGAACGACGTAGGCCCGGGCACAGTCGCCCCAACCACCAACCACCAACCACCAACCACGCCGCCCGCGTCAGCGGGCGGCTTCATTGAACCCTTTCCCACCCTCGTCACCCCTCAACCCGGTGGTCCCCATGATCCTTTGGGTGAATCCATCCTCGACCAGGCGCAACCGTGGCTGCGCCTGTTCGAGCCGGGTGACGTGCGTCTGGTGTTGGGACGCAACCAAGACCCGAACCGCGAACTGATCGTCGCCCATGCCCAGGCCGACGGTGTGCCGATCCATCGCCGGGTCGCCGGTGGAGGGGCGGTGGTGCTGGCGCCGGGCATGCTGGTGGTGGCGATTCGGTTGCAGTCCACTGGTTATGGCACCGACTGCTACTTCGACCTGGTGAACAGTGCCCTCCGCCCGGCGGTGGCGGCGTTGGCCGGGATCGAGCCTGTCTGCCGTGGCCACGGTGACTTGACCTTGCCTGGTGGGGACGGGCAGCCGCGCAAGATCCTTGGCGCCAGTTTGCGTCAAACCTCGCGCTTGGCCTATTACCTCGGGGTGCTGATGGTTGCAGACGCAGTGCCGCAGATGGAGCGCTACCTGCGCGCTC
>JBILDK010000434.1:0-3010 GCA_044352625.1 Planctomycetota bacterium | reverse complement strand
CTTCGGATCACCCAGTCGGTGCTTGGAAACAGGGTCGCAACGCGCTGTGATGCAGTCCCCAACCACCAACCACTAACCACCAACCACGTTTTTCAGGGTTAAGGGTGATCCGCAGCGGCGCCGCACGATGCAGTCCCCCTCCAGGTTGCGCAGCCGAGCTCAGCAGAGGGCGCGGACCTGGCCCGCGAGGGCGGCGGCTTCGGCGGCGGTGGGGGCTTCGGTGATGATGCGGCTGACCGGTTCGGTGCCGCTGGCGCGCAGGTGGGCCCAGCGATCCGTCCAGACCAGCTTGAGGCCGTCGCGGGTGTCGATGACCGCGCCCTGAGCCAGGGGCGAGTTCTGGACTTTGGGGATCGCAGCGGTGACCGCGGCGCGGTCGAGGGCGACCTTTTCCTTGTGCATGGCGTAGCGCGGGATCGCCCCGACCACCTCGGACATGGGTTGTTTCACCCGGGCGAGCAGTTCGAGGATCAGGGCCATGCCGATGTGGCTGTCGCGGCCCCACACCACGCGCGGGTCGATCACCCCACCGTTGCCCTCGCCGCCGATGTGGGCCTGTTCGGCCTGCATCGCGTCCACCACATTGGCCTCGCCGACCTTGGCGCGCACCACGCGGCCGCCGTGGCGCGCGGCGACGTCCTCGAGCATGCGGCTGGTGGAGAGATTGGTGCAGGCGGTGCCGCCGCCCATGGCGGAAAAGCGCGACGCGGCGCACAGCACCAGGGTGTATTCCTCGCCGATGTAGGTGCCCCGGTCGTCGATCACCGCGAGGCGGTCGGCGTCGGGGTCCTGCACGAAGCCCACGTCGGCGTTGGCGGCGCGGACCATGGCGCCGGTGATCTTCACGTTCGCCGCAGTGGGCTCGGGATCGCGCGGAAACGGCTGATCGGGACGGGTATAGACCGGCACCACCTGGCAGCCGAGACGCGCGAGCAGCTCCGGGGCGATGGCACTGCCGGCGCCATTCACGCTGTCGATGAGCACGGTCAGCTTGGCGCGGCGGATGAGGTCCACATCGACCACCGCCAACACCCGGTCGATATGGACGCCGATGGCGTCGGAGCGGCTGCGGTAACCGCCGATGGCATCCCAGCGCCGCGGCGCCACGCCCGCGAAATAAGCGGCCACGATCGCGTCGAGCTGGGCCTGATCGACATTGCGCCCGCCGGCGGTGAAGAACTTCAGCGCGTTCCATTCGATGGTGTTGTGGCTGCTGCTGACCTGGATCCCGCCAGCAGCGCCAAGTTCGCAGGCCATGATCGGCACGGTGGGCGTGGGCACCACGCCGATATCGATCACGTGGCACCCGACGCTGCGTAGTCCGGCGGCCACGGCTTGGGCGCACATCGCGCCGGTGGGACGGGAATCGCGGCCGAGGACCACGCACCCACCCTGGGCGTGGGCGGCCCCAAACGCGGCGGCGAGGCCGAGGAATTCGGGGATGGTGATGGTGTCGCCGATGATGCCGCGCAGGCCTGAGACAGAGACGACGCAGCGGAGGGGGTCGGGGGTGGGCATGGCACTGCGTGTAACGCAGAACGCGGCACGCGGAACGCGGAACTGGCTGCAGCCACGGACGGCCTAGAGTTGCCGGCCATGGAAGCACGCTGTCCGCGATGCGGGGTGATGAATGCCCTGTCGGCCAAAGCCGAGCAGGTGCGGTGTCGCGGTTGCAGGCATGAATTTTCTGCGGTGGCCGCCAACGCCACCGTGACCATTGGCGCGGGTTCGAGCGACGTGTTTCTGCCCGACGAGGATGCGGCGGTCGCGGTGTCCGTGGCCACCGTGACCGGGCCCACGGCCAGTCTCAGCCAGGTCGGGCTCGAGGGTGGCGTGACCCTCGAACATCCCGCCACCGGCACGACCTCCAGCGAGGCCACTCAAGCGGCGGGCGAGGCGGCCCGTTCGGTGCATGAGGTCCTGGCGGCACGGCCGGGCAGCGACAAATATGTGGTCGCCGGCGAGATCGCCCGCGGCGGCATGGGGGTGATCCTGCGTGCGGTGGATCGCGATGTCCGCCGCGATGTGGCGATGAAGGTGCTGCTCAAGGACGGCAGCCCGCGTTTGCGTGAGCGTTTCGTCGAAGAAGCCCAGATCACCGGCCAGCTCGAACACCCCAACATCGTGCCGGTGCACGAACTGGGGGTCGATGCCGACGGGCGCCTGTTCATCACCATGAAGCTGGTGCGCGGACAGAGCCTGGCCCAGATCCTGTCGCGGCTGCGCAAGGCTGCGGTGCAGGAGGCGCTGCAGCAGGCGGACGAGCAGGCCGAGGACGAGTACGGCTTGGTTCGACTGCTGCACATCTATTTGGCGGTGCTCAACGCGGCGGCCTTCGCCCACGATCGCGGCGTGGTGCATCGCGATCTCAAGCCTGGCAACATCATGGTCGGTGACTTCGGCGAGGTGCTGGTGATGGATTGGGGCTTGGCGCGAGTGCGCCGCGGCAGTCAGTGGACCAAGCGCATCACCAAGCCTGGCGCCGTCCTGCCGGCACCATCGACCACGCGCCTCGCGGTATCGCCGGGCGAAACCGGCAAGGCCGCCGACGAGCGCCTCGCCACCATCGTCGAGGGCTTTCGCAGTCATGACGGGGACGTCGTGGGCGATGGCCTGGCCATCGAGGGCACGCCCGCCTACATGCCGCCGGAGCAGGCCCGTGGCGAGTTGGCCGAGGTCGACGAGCGCAGCGACATCTATGCCCTGGGGGCGATCCTCTATGAACTGCTGACCCTGTCGCCGCCGGTGCGCGGGCGCAGCGTGCGCGGAATCCTCGACGATGTCATCGCCGGGCGCATTGTGCCGCCGGCGGCCCGCGCCCCCGAGCGCACCATCCCACGCGAGTTGGCGGCCATCGCCATGAAGGCCCTGGCGCGGAGCAAAGCGGAACGCTACCAGTCGGTGCTGGCCCTGCGCAAGGACATCGAGCTGTATCTCGCCGACCGCTCGGTGTCGGCCAAGGAGGACTCAACGTGGGAGGGCTTCGTCAAGCTGGTGCGGCGCAACGCCC
>JBILDK010000433.1:0-3011 GCA_044352625.1 Planctomycetota bacterium | reverse complement strand
GGGACTGTTCGTGATGCTGGCATCGACCCTCGCGCTTGAGGCATTGTTCGTGTTCCGCCCCGCCGTGCGCCGGGTCGGCACCGCCCTGGTCGACCTCGAACGGGTGAAGCGCTGGGCGGTCGAACAAGAGGTAGCGGCGGCCAGCGGTCGCCTTGAACGCCGCATTGGCAGCGACCTCCATGATGGCCTGGGGCAGCGCCTGACCGGAATTTCGCTGCTCGCCAAGGCGCTCGCCAAACGCCTGCCCGAGGGGCCGGAGAGGGACCAGGCGGCGGCGATTTCGCGCGAGGTCGGCGAAGCCATTGCCGAGACCCGCACCCTTGCGCGGCAGCTCTTTCCGGCAGCGGCCGAGGCCCCCAGTCTGGGCGCCGCGTTACGCGACCTGGCCGAGGCCACGGCGCGCCGGGCCGGGATCACCTGCACCTGCGAGTGGGACGATGACCTGCCGCTGCCGCGCCTGCCCGAGGAAGCCGAAACTCCGGCCCCGATGCACCTTTTCCGCATCGTCCAGGAGGCGTTGACCAACAGCCTGCGCCACGGCCAGGCACAGCACATCCTGATCACTGCGCGGGTCGTGGACGGCCGGGGCACGGTCGAGATCAGCGATGATGGGATCGGCCTCAAAGCCACCGCCTCGGGCGAATCCATGGGCCTGGGGGTGCGATCGATGGGGTATCGCTGCCGCCTCATGGGGGCCGATCTCACGATTAGTGAAGCGCCCGAGGGTGGGGCAGTGGTACGCCTGTCGTGGCCGGTGGGTGGGTGAATTTCATTGCCACCGTCCGGAAGTCCGGAAGTCCTTCCCTCGCCGCCTTTTGGTCGGTCACCTCGGAGGTGAACAGCCGAAGGGCCGCCCCTGTCTTCGACCACCGGACTTCCGGACTTCCGGACTTCCGGACGGCGGCCTTCAGAGGTAGCCGACGGGCCTCAACAAGTCTGCTTGCAACCAGTTGATCCCTTATCACCCTTAGGGGATGTCCACTGACTCACCACAGGTCGTCCGCGTCATGATCGTTGACGACCATCCTGTCGTCCGGCGCGGAATCGCGCAGCTCATTCAGCAGGAACCAGGCTTTACGGTGGTCTCGGAAGCTGATAGCGCAGCCGAGGCGATGGCGCGTATGGGGGAGGCCAGCCCCGATGTGGTGGTGGTGGATCTTACCCTCAAGGGCGCCAGCGGTATGGAACTGGTGAAACAGATCCGCCTGCAACGTTCCCAACTCCCGATCCTGGTGGTGTCGATGCACGACGAGCGCATCTATGCCGAGCGCTGCCTACGTCAGGGCGCCAATGGTTATGTCATGAAGGAGGAAGCCGCCGAAACCATCGTCGGCGCCCTGCGGCGCATCCTTGATGGCGGTACCTATCTGTCCGAACGGCTGATGTCGGCCACGGTTCAACGTCTGGTCGGCGGCAAGCCCCAGGGCCATGGGGCCATGGTCGCCAGCCTGTCGGACCGTGAACTGGAGGTCTTTCAGCTCATCGGTCGCGGTTTCGGCACCAAGTCCATTGCCGAGCAGCTCAACCTCTCGGTCAAAACCGTCGAAGCCCACAAGGCCAACATCAAGGGCAAGCTTGGCCTGCGCAGTGCGCCCGAACTGCAGCGCCTGGCGGTGACGTGGGTCGAATCGCAATCTGAGACCTGAACTGACGCGTTCACCGTGGACCTGACCCTGGCCTGGGAGTGTGCCGGGTGCCGCCTCGCCTTCAGCACTGCGGCCGATGGTGACATGCGCGATCCGTCGCGGCAGTCCGCGTGGTTGCGCGGTCGCCACGTGGTCGTGCCTGGCCAGGTGCATGGCATCCGCATTGGAGACGCCGATGCGGGCAGTGAGCTCGCGGGCTGCGATGGCCTGGTGACCCGCAATCCCAATTGCGGGGTGGGTGTGTTCGGTGCCGATTGTCCAGGCTTGGTGCTGATCGCCCCGGATGCCCTGGGCGCCGCCCATTGCGGTTGGCGGGGTACCGCGGGCGGGATCGTCGGCGCCTTGGCGGCGGCCTTGGCGGCGCGCTCGCGGCATCCGCCCGCAACCTGGAGCGCCTTCATCGGTCCAGGCATCAGCGGCCCGCGCTATGTGGTCGATGGCCCGGTGCGGTCAGCCCGGGCCTGGCCCCCCCAGAGCCTCGACCAGGTCGATGCCGAGCACGCTCACCTCGATCTCGCCACCGCGATCAGCGCCGATTGCCGCGCATTGGGAATGCATCAGATCACCCTCAGCGGCCTGTGCACCGCCGGGGATCCGCGCCTGCACAGCTATCGCCATCAGGGCCGCGGACTGGTGCAGTTGCTTGCGGTATGGCGGGTCATCCCAAACCCTGCCTGAATTCCCGCGGCCCGGCGCCGTGGATACGGCGAAAGCTGCGACTGAAATAGAACGCGTCGGCATAGCCCAGGCGCTCGGCCACCGCCTTCACCGACAGGGTGGTACCGGCGAGCAGTGTCGCCGCCCGCGCCATCTTGAGGCGCAGAAAATGATCGAGCGGCGGCTGACCGATGCGGGCGCGGAAGCGGGTGGCGAAATGCGCCACTGACCAACCGGCGGCGGCGGCGAGTTCGGCCACGGTCACCTGGCCATCGAGTCGGGCGCGCATCACATCCAGGGCCCGGGTCAGGGGATCCGCGGCGGGCGCGGCGGGCGCAGCGACTGCAGTCAGCAGCCCCCACAACGCCGCTGCTGCGGCCAACAGATGGGCTGCGCCATGACCAAGTTCGAGCCGGTCTAGAACCTCGCGGTGGGCGTGATTCCAGGCGGCGGGGTCAACCAGCGGTCGCACCGTCGCCGGGCCCAGCCGCCGCTGCCACGCGGCCAGCGATCGACCAACGCAATGGACCCATGATATCGTCCAGGGGTCAGCGGGATCGGCGCCATAGACATGGGCCACGCGCGGGGCGATCAGGAGCAACTCACCAGCCTGTACGCTCAGCCGCCGGTTGCCTACCTGCGCCCAGCCACGACCAGCGCTACAGGCAATCAAAATCAGTTCATCGGAACCGCGTGGTCGATCCCGAC
>JBILDK010000432.1:0-3012 GCA_044352625.1 Planctomycetota bacterium | reverse complement strand
CCGCAGGGGGGCTGGTGCTGGCGTGGGTGACGCGGCGGCGGACTACAGACGTGGGGGGTGGCGCGCCCGGATGACCACCGCGGTCAGGGCGATTGCGGCCAGGATCAGGACCATGTTCAGCGCCAGGGCGATGCCGGCGGCAGCAGGCATCTGGGTGGCGGGATCCAACAGGTAGGACGTGTGCATCACCACAAAGACCACACCCAGGCCGAACAGCAGAGTGAGGAGGGAGATGCCGACCCCGAGCATGGTCGGCACCAACATGGTGATGGCGGCCGCGATCTGCAGGAGGCCGAGGATGAACAGGGCCACCTGACCGTCGATCTTGCCGATGGTCAGCATCACCATCATCTCGTGCGCCCTGCCGGTTCCCGGATTCCAGGCGGGAACGCACTTAATGAGGCCGAGCCACGCGAAGATCACCGCGATCCCGAGCCGGGCCAGAAGCAGGGAGGGCCCAGCCAGGGCGGCGGCGAGCCGCTCGGTCAGGGAGGGGGCCTGGACGATATTCTGGGTGCTCATGCGCTGATCTTTTCCGAGGTCCAGCCATCGCGCTTGCCTGCGACGATGTCGGCGGTGACGGTGAATTCCTTCTGGCCCAGCTTGACCTGGCTGGGCAGGTCAAACATCAGGTCGAGCATGACCTCTTCGAGGATCGCGCGCAGGGCGCGGGCCCCGGTCTTGCGCTCCTGGGCGCGCTTGGCCACGGCGCGCAGGGCGTCGTCGGTGAAGTCCACGTGGGCGCCCTCCATGCCGAACAACGCCTGGTACTGCTTGACCAGGGCGTTCTTGGGCTGGGTGAGGATGCCCATGAGGGCCTCCTCGGACAACGGCTGCAGGGTCACGGTGACCGGCAGGCGGCCGATGAATTCGGGGATCATGCCGTAGGCCACGAGGTCCTCGGGGGTGACCTCGGCGAGCAGGCGTTCGGTCTCCTCGATCTCGGGGATGTCCTTGGCGTTGCCGTCGATGCGGAAGCCCACCGACTTGTCGCCCAGGCGCCGGGCGATCATTTCCGGCAGACCCGAGAACGCGCCGCCGCAGATGAACAGGATGTTCTCGGTGTTGACCTGGATGTACTTCTGCTCGGGGTGCTTGCGCCCGCCGCCCGGGGGGACGTTGGCGACCGTGCCCTCGATCAGCTTGAGCAGGCTCTGCTGCACGCCTTCGCCGCTGACGTCGCGGGTGATCGAGACATTGCCCGAGGAACGCGCGATCTTGTCGATCTCGTCCACGTAGACGATGCCGGTCTCGCAGCGCGCCACGTCGAAATCCGCGCTCTGCAGCAGGCGCAGGATGAGGTTCTCGACGTCCTCGCCGACATAGCCGGCCTCGGTCAGGGTGGTGGCGTCGCCGATGGCGAAGGGCACGTTCAGCAGCCGCGCCAGGCAGCGGGCGATGGCGGTCTTGCCGCAGCCGGTGGGGCCGAGCACCAGGATGTTCGACTTTTCGAGTTCGATGTCCTTGTTGCCGCCATTCTGGATGTGGCGCAGGCGCTTGTAGTGGTTGTGGACGGCGACCGAGATGGAGCGCTTGGCGCGCTCCTGGCCGATGATGTACTGGTCAAGGTAGGCCTTGATCTCGATCGGGGCCAGGATCTTGGACAGCCGGGGTCCAGTCGGGGATTTCGCCGCCTTGTCCTGCTTCTGTTGGGTCAGCAGGGTCGCACAGACGTCGACGCACTCGTTGCAGATGAACACCCCGGGCGGGCCGGCAATGAGGCGCTCGACCTGGCTGCTGGTGCGCGCACAGAAGCTGCAGGCATCGGTATCATCGGAGCGCTTGGACTTGGCCATGGGGTGATTTCCGTAAGGGGTGCGACGACGGCTCAGGTCGCGACTGGCTTGGTCACCACGCGGTCGATGAGCCCGTACTGTTGGGCCTCATCGGCACTCATGTAGTAGTCGCGTTCGCTATCGCGGGTGAGCTTGTCGATCGCCTTGCCGGTGCGTTCAGCGAGAATCCGGTTCAGCTCCTTCTTGAGCCGCACCAGCTCTTTGGCCTGGATCTCGATGTCAGAAGCCTGGCCCTGGGTGCCGCCCATGGGCTGGTGGATCATGATCCGGCTGTGGGGCAGGGCGAAGCGCTTGCCCTTGGTGCCGGCGGCGAGCAGAAATGCCCCCATGCTGGCGGCTTGGCCGACACACACCGTGGCCACGTCGCAGGTCAAGTACTGCATCGTGTCGTAGATGGCAAAACCGGCAGACACCGAGCCGCCAGGACTGTTGATGTACACGGTGATATCGGCATCGCGTTTCTGGCTCTGCAAGAAGAGCATCTGGGCGACCACCACGTTGGCCACGAAGTCATCGATTGGTTCGCCAAGGAAAATGATCCGGTCTTTGAGCAAGCGCGAGTAGATATCGTAGCTGCGCTCGCCGCGGGAATCCTTCTCGATGACGTAGGGAATGGGCATGCTGGGCCTTTCGTGCCGGGTTACCGTAGGGGGTCAAGGTGCCCTGCCAAGGGGGGCGAACTGCTAGCCAATTCGTCAGGCCAGGGTCCGTTGGCTGGGATGCCAAGCTGGATCCCACGCCATTGGTCGCTGTGCGCAACACAGCGGTGATAATGCAGGGCGCAGCGGATCTCGGCCAGCGCATTGGCGCTCCCGCCTGCTAAAAGTCCACGATGCGTATCCTCGCCGCTCTCCTCCTCGCCGTGGCCTGCTGTGCCGAGGATAGTCTTGCCACCCTGGAAAAAGCCACCGACATGAACGATGCCGGATCAGTGTATTCCTTGGCGCAATGGTGCTTAGAAAAGAAACAGACGCGCAAGGCCAACGCTTATTTTAGCAAAGTCATCAAGCTCGATCCGGAGCACGCCGGAGCACGCTCCGCCCTTGGTCAAGTCAAGGTTGGCACCCGCTGGGTCCATGAGAAAGATGTGAAGGTCAAGCCGGCGTCAACCGCTCCGGAGCCCTCGGGCACCGGCCCGACCTTCGCCGAACAGATCTGGGACCTGAGCATTCCACCAGATCCTGAACCGGATAACGATTTCGCCCTGGCCTACATC
>JBILDK010000430.1:0-3028 GCA_044352625.1 Planctomycetota bacterium | reverse complement strand
TGGAGCAGGAGCGGGCGAAGGCCCGTAACCAGGCAAAGGACAAGAAACTCTCCATCGACACATGGACCAATGATGAATTGGCCAAGGTGGGGAAAGAAGCGGACTCAAACGATAAGTAACTGGCTGCCTGGTGACAGCCGTCACGTCGCACTGACGGCTGGAGGAGTTCGCCAACACGGGAAAGAAAAGAGGGGGGCTTCATGGAGCTGCGTAAACCTGAAAACCGCCGTTGATGGTTGATCCCGAAAATCGCAGTTGATGGCTCATGGTTGATGGTTCCGACTCCGTGAGTTGCAACGATTCTGGCGCTCACCCACCGGGTGAACATCACCGACGTCGCAAAGCCTTGGATCGAAACCATGAACCATGAACCATCAAACGCGATGTTCAGGGTACAAGAACGGACACCGCGACGCTTCAGCCATCGGCGAAAGAATCTCAGGCGATAAAAAACCAGGTAAATGCGCTTGGCAGTATGGGACAGCAGCGAAAGCGAGTCGGATGACGACTTCCGAGCAGTCGTGAATTCTGGCCAGAAGCAGCAGCTGCAAGCGAGGACGAATAAACAGGCTCTGAAAATGCTACTTGTCGCCTGAAGACTTTAGTGAACGGCCTGATTTGCGGCACCAGGCAGTGTAGCGCATCCGCCCCGACCACGACGTTGGCGCATGTATCACTCAGCGATTAACCCACACGAAAGCGAAGATCATGGCGATTCTGAAAAGCAAAAGTGATACACCCGACGACTCTTCCGTTACCGATCCGAAACCCGCTGTGGCGGTCGGCCTGGGAGGGGAAATCCACCAGGCAGCGGGGCCCACGGATCCGGTGCTGACCACCAACCTGGGCGTAGCTATAGCCGACGACCAGAATTCCCTGCGTGCGAATCCTCACGGACCGACCCTGTTGGAAGATTTCATTCTCCGGGAAAAAATTACGCATTTCGATCATGAGCGCATCCCCGAGCGCATCGTACACGCCCGCGGCACCGGGATGCACGGCTTTTTTGAACTGACCGCCTCCCTGGCCCACCACACCAGCGCCCGGGTGCTTACCGCGGTGGGCGAACGGACCCCGGTATTTGTAAGGTTATCGACCGTGGCCGGCGGCGCGGGATCGGTAGACACGCCGCGCGATGTTCGCGGTTTCGCTGTCAAATTCTATACCAGTGAAGGCATCTGGGATCTGGTCGGCAACAACATTCCGGTCTTCTTCATCCAGGATGGGATGAAGTTTCCTGATCTCGTCCATGCCATGAAAATGGAACCTGATCGGGCCTTCCCCCAATCAGCGACGGCCCATGACACGTTCTGGGACTTCATCTCCCTGACTCCCGAGTCGATGCACGCAGTGATGTGGATCATGTCCGACCGCACCCTCCCGCGTTCCTTGCGCATGATCGAGGGATTCAGCGTCCACAGTTTCCGCCTGATCGATCACGCTGGCGCTAGCGTATTCGTCAAGTTCCACTGGCGTCCCAAGCTTGGTTTGCAGTCCACCCTGTGGGATGAAGCGGTGAAGATTGCCGGCGCCGATCCCGACTACCACCGCCGCGACATGTGGGAGGCAGTGACCTCCGGCGCGTTCCCGGAATGGGAATTCGCGGTGCAGATATTTACCCAGGAGGAGGCGGACAATTTCCCCTTCGACCATCTCGATCCGACCAAGCTGATTCCCGAGGAGTTGGTGCCGTTGAAGGTCATCGGGCGCATGGTCCTCGACCGCATGCCCGAGAATTTCTTCGCCGAGACCGAGCAGGTCGCGTTCTGTCCTTCGCATATCCTGCCCGGCATGGACTTCTCCAATGACCCGCTGCTCCAGGGTCGCCTGCATTCCTATCACGACACCCAGTTGTCGCGTCTCGGCTCACCCAATTTTCATCAGTTGCCGATTAATGCGCCTAAATCCCCCTTCGCCAACCATCAGCGCGATGGACATATGCAGATGGTGGTGCCCAGCGGCCGGGTCGCCTATGAGCCCAGCGCGTTGCCAGGGGCCCCGCCGCGCGAATCGCCCCAGCGCGGTTTCCGCAGCGCCGCGATTGCCGAGCACGGCGACAAAGGTCGGATACGGGCGGCGAGCTTCGCGGACCATTACAGCCAGGCCCGGCAGTTCTATCTCAGCCTCACCTCCTTTGAACAGACGCACCTCGTCTCGGCGCTGGTGTTCGAACTGTCGAAAGTTGACCACGTGCCCGTGCGCGAGGCGATTGTGGGGCACCTGCGTCACATCGAAGCGAGCATGGCCAAGCGCGTGGCTGATGGCCTACATATGGAGAATCTACCCATGGCACCAGCAATCGCTGTCGCGGTCGTCGAAATGCCGCTCTCTCCCTCCGTTCGGCTTATCGGCAGGATGAAGGACACCCTGCGCGGACGCTCCGTGGGGGTACTCGTTGCCGATGGTTCGGAGGGGGAAGCCATTAAGCAAATCCAGCAAAACGCGACCGATGCCGGGGCCACGGTGAGGATCATCGCGGCCAAGATCGGCACGGTGAAGCTTGCTGATGGCAGCACCCTGCCGGTCGAGCGTCAACTCGCTGGCACGCCCTCGGTGCTGTTCGACGCCATCGCCGTCATCCTCTCGGCATCTGCCGCCAAGACCATGATGAGGGAGGGTGCCGCGGTCGATTTCGTCCGCGACGCCTTCGCCCATCTCAAGGCCATCGCGGTCGATGCCGGTGGTCAGGCTTTGCTCACACATGCGCGGATCGAGCGCGATCCCGGCATTGTCGAGGTCTCGGCCCCTGGGGACTTCATCACCGCGGCAAAGACCCGCCAGTGGAGCCGCGAAAAGCGGGTTCATCTCCTGCCGTGACGGCACAGGGTTCTCCCAACCGCGGGCTGCCCCGAGCGGGGTTGGTCTGAGTCCCGTGCGCTCATTCCTTGATCTCACTCTGTGTATTGACCTTGGTTCCGTCCAGTTGACACCCTGACCAGAGCGACTGCATCTACAAGGATGCCAGCATGACCAAGGTCATAAAGACGAAGGCTGCCGCTGTCGGCGAGCCATCACCAGAATCACGCAG
>JBILDK010000431.1:0-3028 GCA_044352625.1 Planctomycetota bacterium | reverse complement strand
GCGCAGCCGGTTCCACCAGTGGATCTTGCGGCGCAGCTGCAGTTCCCAGCCGCGCAGCAGGGGATCACGGCAGACCAGCGATGCGGGCGGCACCAGCTCGTCCCAGGCGCCCTCCGGCGAGACCAGTACCAGGGGGCGGTCGCCGCGCAGCGCGCCGTGCTCCGCCAGCCGATGGCGGCGGGCCGCCATGCCGGGGTGGTGGGCGATGTCGCGCACCGCGCCGGCCAGCCGGCGCAGCACCGCGCGTTCGGCGGGGGGGACCGGGCCCATGGCGCGGGGGAGTGGCTGCATTCCCAGTTTGTGCCGTCGCGCCCGGCGCGGTCCACCCGCCGCGACGGACGGGGATCACGCCGCGGCGGACGCTCAGCCGGCGGCGACCGGCAGCGACGGATCGGCGCGGAAGTCGCGCGGGGTGCGTCCGGTGGCGCGCGCGAAGGCGCGGGCGAACTCCGCGGCGCGGGCGTAGCCGAGGCGGCCGGCCACCGCCGCCACCGGCAGCCCGGTCTCCAGCAGCAGGTGCTTGGCGCGCTCGATGCGCAGGCGCGCGAGCAGATCGCGGGGGGCGCTGCCGTAGCGGCGCCGGAAGCGGTGGCGGAGGCTGTCGTAGTTGGGGATGTGGCGCGCCAGGGCCGCGCCGAAGTCGGCCCCCGGGGCCTCGATGTGCTGGTTGATCACCTCCCAGATGCGGGCCAGGCCGGGATCCTCGTCCACCGCCGCCGGTTCGGCGTCGGCCAGCTCCCAGCGCGCCGCCTGCACCAGCAGCAGGCGCAACCAGGCGCTGGCGGCGGCCTGGTGACCGGGCCGGCGCGGATACAGCGACTCGGCCATCAGGCGCTGGAACACCGCCTGCCAGGCCGCCTGGCGGTCGGCATCCAGGACCCACACCCGCCGGGCCGGATCCGCATCGGCAAGGCGTGGGCACTCGCGTTCCAGGCCGGGATCGGCGCGGAAATGCACCAGCCACAGGTGGGGCTGCTGGTCGCGCGCATTGCGGTAGCCGTGGGGCTCCCCGGCGCGAAACAGGAAGGCCGTTCCGGCCGCGCACGCATGCTCGCGTCCGGCATGCAGGACGGTGCTACCGTCGTTGGCCACCAGGCAGATCTCGTCGTGGTCATGGCGATGGTGGTCGAAGCGTCCGCCCCGGACGGTCAGATCGCAACCCCACGACAACGGCTGCGGCAGCCAGACCATGACGCCATGTCATCGTGCCCGCGGCGGCGGACAAGGGCCGACGGGCGGGCACTGCCCAGTTCGAAGCGGAAGCTGCATGATGCATATGCCCGCCGCCAGTTCGGCAGCGCGGTCACGGTCGGCCTCCTCCCGGCCGTGAATCAGGCGGGTGACCTCGTAGCCCAGCGCCTCCTTGGCGCGGTTGAGGCGTCGGCCACCTCCAACGGCAGGGTGGTGAAGAAGCCGAAGAAGCGCGGAAGGCCGCGGGACGCCAGCAGATACTCCAGGCTGGTGATGATGGAGGGATGATCGGCGAGGGGGGAGACCATGGCGGCGGCAACTCGCCTGTCGGTGTTCCCAGGAGTCCGTGTTACCTCATCCTCAAAACGCCGTTAATGGTGGGTTGTTGCCTGAAAAGATACAATGGAGCGACTTCCCCGCATTGAGATCACCAGGGCGACGTAGAATATGGGAGCTGCGATCCTTGAGTCGACTCGGTTGCCGTTTCGACTGTTGACTGCATCCAGGCCGGGCAGTGCTCCGGCAGGAGCCCGCGTGATGGCCATGATCATTCCATATTGGAATACCGCGGGCCAGCCGACTTCCAGGGCATGGCCGGCGGACCCGGCGTCGAATCATCAACGACCTGATTTCATTCCACAGGAGACGAATGCGATGAGCCATGGAACCAGAATCTGGATGGTGATGCTCCTGCTCGCAGCTCTTGGGGACGGCGCACTGTCTGCCGCCGAATCCTCCCCTCCGCACACCATCAGCATCGAGCGTCTCGTCTTCGTTGGCGATAGCATCACCTGCGGCGTTGGTGCCGGCGACGCCGCGAACCGGTACTCGACCGTCACCACCAAGCTGTTGCAGGAGCGCTATCCACGGATCACCGAGATCAATTGCGGTCAGAGCGGCCGGGCTCTGTGCCAGCAGACCGGTGATTCCCACGCAGAATCGATCCTCAAGCAGAACCCGGATGGCGTCGTGGTCCAATGGGGGGTGAACGACCATTTCTGGGGTTTCTCCGTGGCCCGTTTCAGCCAGAGCTACGAGCGCCTGGTTGCCAAGCTGCGCGCGGCCAAGCCGAACATGCCGATCATGCTGTGCACCTTGATCGCGGATTTCCGCTGGCCCGAGCACTCCGAGGCCTGGATCGGCGAGGCCAATGTGGCCATCCAGGAAATCGCAGCCCTGCACCATTGCCGCGTGGCCGATCTGCACCGCGCCATCAACCACGACAGGGCCTTTTACGCTGATGCGATCCATCCGAACGCTGCTGGCGCTAGGGTCATGGCCCAGGCCCTTGCCGCGGCCTTCGACGCATCACTGCCAGCCGGTCAGCAAGCCGAGGTCCAGTTCGACCAGGGAGCCGAGATCCGCTTCCTGCAATACGTCTTCTCTCCCCGCCGCCAGGGAGCCGATCCGAGCTGGATCCGCATTTCGGACCTCACACCCAAGGGGATGGTGATTGAAACGACCGTGCCGCTCTCCGTCCGCACGGCTCCCGGCGCCCCCAAGGGCGCCCGCCCAACCGCCAGGGACGGAAAGGGTTCAACAGTCGCCTTAATGGAGGTCAAAGAGAACTGGGGCGGTTTCTGCATCTTCACCCTCGATCCGGCCGGCCACGACGGCCCGTTCACGATTGCGATCGAAGCACCGCAACCCAAGTGAAAACGGTTCGCATTATTGGCGTCTGCTGGTCGCTGATGAACCAGGCTATCGTCGGTTGTGGTCGCCAGTGTCAGGCGCGTCGATGATCGCCTTGATGCCGTGCGAGCGGCGCAACGTGAACAAGAAGTCCCGTCGCCGGGCTTCGCAGCCGGCGATGATCGATTCGTTGCCGTAGGAGATG
>JBILDK010000054.1:0-10237 GCA_044352625.1 Planctomycetota bacterium | reverse complement strand
ACTGCCACCACCGCATCCTCGGCTTGATGGCCGGCGGCAAAGGCGTTGATCCCGGCTTCCGACTCCAGCACGTACACCGCCGGCATCGGCGTACCCGAGGCCAGGGCCATTTCCTCGACCACGTTCACCAGGCGGCGGTGCTGCGGGCTTTCATCGCCGGTCACCGGACGCCCACCCAGCATCTCGGCCACCACGCGCCCGCCGCCGCGCAGTTCCCAGGTCTTGAGCAGGGCCGCACCAAGGATCACCGCCAGGGCGCCGCCGGCCACCACAGCGTGGGCCTGCCACGGCACCGCCGTGGGCACCGACGCGGTCCAGATGCCGATCAGCACCAGGTCGAGGGCCGCCACCACCGCCAATACGGCAATAATGAACAACCACACCAGCCGGCGGCTGGCGCGTCTCGCTTGGTCCTGGTGGGTGAAGAAATCCATGTTCGGTGGTTGGTGGTTGGTGGTTGGTGGTTGGTGGTTGGTGGAAAAAATCGAAGCATACGCGTCGTCAAGTGCCCGTACATCAGGTGGATTACGGCGTCACCAGACGCGTCCCAACCACCAACCACCAACCACCGCGCGCCCCGCGCGCTAAAACTTCACCACCGGCACCTCGCGGTGCGCTGCATTGTCAAGTTCATACGGCTGCGCCGCCTGGAAGCCGCCGATGCCGGCGATGATCGAAGCGGGGAAGACCTCGCGGGCGGTGTTGTAGACCATCACGCCGTCGTTGTAGGCCTGACGGGCGAAGGCCACCTTGTTCTCGGTGGTGGTCAGCTCCTCGCTGAGCTGACTCATGGTGGTGTTGGCCTTGAGGTCCGGGTAGGCCTCGGCCAGGGCAAAGAACTTGCCCATGGCGCCAGTGAGCACGCCCTCGGCGGCGAGCAGGCCGCGCACCGCGCCGGCATCACTGGGATCGGCCCCGGCGCGGCCCTGGGCGCTGACCGCCTGGTTGCGCGCCTGGATCACAGCCTCCAGCGTGCCGCGCTCGTGGGCGAGGTAGGTCTTGGCGGTCTCCACCAGATTGGGGATCAGGTCGTAGCGGCGCTTGAGCTGGACGTCGATCTGCGACCAGGCGTTCTTGAAGCGGTTGCGCAGCGTGACCAGGCCGTTGTAGGTCGAAACCGCCCACAGGGCGGTGATGACCAGCACGACAAGGATGGCGATGAGGATCCAGGTAGCAGGGCCCATGATGTCTCCGTGAGGTCCAGTCTGTCATTTCCCGGCGGGCTCGGAAGTCCTGAGTTCATCCGGCGAGATGCAGTCCCTCACCGTTAGCGGCGGCACGCACCCGGACCGTGGTGCCGTCCGCTAGGCCGCCACCCACCACCAGCCGCGCCAGCGGGGTGATGAGCTGGCGTTCGAGGTAGCGCTTGAGCGGCCGCGCCCCGAGCTGCGGATCGTAACCCTCCATGATGATGCGCTCGAACGCACCGTCATCGAGGTCCAGGGTCAGGCGGCGATCCACCAGACGCAGCGCGATCCGGTCGAGCTGCAAATGCACGATGCCGCGCAGGCTCTCGCGGGTCAGGGGCGAGAACACGATCTGGTCGCCGATGCGGTTGAGGAACTCCGGCCGCACCACGGCGCGCACCGCGTCGCGCACCCGCTCCTTGGCCTCGGGCATCAGCTCGCCGCCGCCGGTGGTGGCGGCATAGAGGTGCTCAGAACCCAGGTTCGAGGTCATGATGATGACCGCATTGCGGAAGCTCACCGTGCGCCCCTGGCCATCGGTCAGGCGGCCATCGTCGAGCACTTGCAGCAGCGTGTTCCACACCTGGGGATGGGCTTTTTCGATCTCGTCGAGCAGCACCACGGTGTAGGGCGTACGCCGCACCGCCTCGGTCAACTGGCCGCCGTCCTCGTGGCCGACGTAGCCGGGGGGCGCGCCGATCAGCCGCGAGATGCTGTGGGATTCCAGGTACTCGCTCATGTCGATGCGCACCAGATGGCGCTCGTCGTCGAACAGCTCGGCGGCGAGGGCCTTGGCCAGTTCGGTCTTGCCCACGCCGGTGGGGCCGAGGAACAGGAACGTGCCCAGGGGCTGCTGCGGATCGCCGAGCCCGGCGCGGGAACGCAGCACCGCATCCGCCACCGCCTGCACCGCTTCGTCTTGGCCGACCACGCGGGCGCGCAGGCGCTCGGGCAGCGCGAGCAGGCGGGTCTGCTCGCCCTCGCCCAGGCGTGATGCGGGGATGCCGGTCCAACGACTGACGATCTCCGCGATCTGGGCCTCGCCCACGACCTCGGTGAGCAGCCGGCCGGTGGGCGAGGTGGGGGTGTCCGCCAGCTCTTTTTCGAGCTGCGGGATCACGCCATAGCGCAGCTCCGCGACCTTGCCCAGGTCGTAGCGGCGCTCGGCGTCGGCCATGTCGCGGCGGGCGTCCTCCAGCCTCTTCTGCCGTTCGCGGGTGGCGAGCATGCCGGCCTTCTCGGCCTGATGGCGCTCGTTGAGGGAATCGCGCTCGGCCTTGGTCTTCGCCAGT
The DNA here is from genome assembly GCA_044352625.1 of Planctomycetota bacterium. Taxonomy (GTDB): domain Bacteria; phylum Planctomycetota; class UBA11346; order UBA11346; family UBA11346; genus JAKLKR01. Next base: position 7,758 of record JBILDK010000054.1, on the reverse strand, counting down.
TCCGTACGCACCCTGGACAGCCGGTCGCGGCTGGCAGTGTCCTCCTCGCGCTCCAGTGCCGTGGCTTCGACCTCAAGCTGCATGGTGCGGCGATTGAGCTGGTCGATGGCTTCAGGGCTGCTGTCGAGCTGGACGCGAGTCTTGGCGCAGGCCTCATCCATCAGGTCGATGGCCTTGTCCGGCAGGAAGCGGTCCTGGATGTAACGCGACGACAACCGCGCCGCCGCCACCAGGGCCGCGTCGGCGATGCGCACGCCGTGGTGGGCCTCGTAGCGTTCGCGCAAGCCGCGCAGGATCGACACGGTGTCCTCGATTGAGGGCTCGCCCACGGTGACCGGCTGGAAGCGCCGTTCGAATGCCGCGTCCTTCTCGACATAGCGGCGATATTCGTTGAGCGTGGTGGCGCCAATGCAGTGCAGTTCGCCGCGGGCGAGCAGCGGCTTGAGCAGATTGGCCGCGTCCATCGCGCCATCCGCCTTGCCGGCGCCGAGCAGGGTGTGCATCTCGTCGATGAACAGGATCACCGAGCCCTCGGCCTTGGTCACCTCGTCGAGCACGCCCTTGAGGCGTTCCTCGAATTCGCCACGGAACTTCGCGCCCGCCACCAGTGCCCCCAGATCGAGGCTGATCACGGTGCGGTCGCGCAGGCTCTCGGGCACGTCGCCCTCGACGATGCGCCGCGCCAGACCTTCGACGATGGCGGTCTTGCCCACGCCGGGTTCGCCGATCAGCACCGGGTTGTTCTTGGTGCGCCGCGACAGCACCTGGATGACGCGGCGGATCTCCTCGTCGCGGCCGATGACCGGGTCGAGTTTGCCGGCGCGGGCCGCGGCCACCAGGTCGCGGCCATACTTGTTGAGCGCGTCGAAGCGGTTTTCCGTCTGGCCCTCGTCCACCGTGCGCCCCTGGCGCAGGGCGGCGGCGGCGGTGTCGAGGGCCTTGGCGGTGAGGTTGAAGGAGGAGAAGATCCGCGCCACGCTCCGCTCGCCCGCCAGCGCCACCAGGGCGCGGTCGGCAGCGAGGAGCGTGTCGCCAGCCTTTTTCGCCACCTGCAGCGCATCGCTGAGCAAGCGGATGGCGGTATCGGCGAAGGGTGGCGTGGCCGGCGCCGGCTGCTGGCGCGGCAGCCGGTCGAGGGCCTCGCCCAGGGCCGCACTCACGGTGGCGGGGACGGCCCCGGCACGCTCGATCAGGCGGCGGGCGAGGCCGTCGTCATCCGCCAGCAGGCCATGAACGAGGTGCAGGGCCTCGACCTGGGCATGGCTGCGGTCGGCGGCGGCGCGTTGCGCGGCGACCAGGGCGGCACGGGTCTGGTCGGTGAGGGCGTTGGGGTCAAGCATGCCAAGACATAGCGACCCTTGTACCAATTAAACCGTGTCGTTATGACCCTTGATTATTGCCTGTGACCGTCGCCACATAGCCCCGGTCCTTGCCCAGAATATGGTCAACCAACCAGCGTTTAAGGAAGTCGAGGGCCGCCGTCGGCGCGTCGGTCTCACCGTTCATGCAGGCCCCGTGCAACTCCACCGCCCCGGCCACCAAGCTTTGGTGGAGTTTCCGGTGGTCGTCCAAGCCGGCGTAGTGGTGCCGGGCCATGAGCGCCTCTTCGTCGGCGAAGTGACGCTTGGTGTAGTCCAACAGGCCAGCCAAGGGCACGGCCACCGCCTGGGGCGTGCCCCCACGCTGAGCCACGGCGTGGACCGCATTGAGCAGCCGCACCAGCTCGCGGTGCTGCTCATCGACCTCGGGGATGCCCAGGGAGAGGCGTTCGCTCCACGGCACCAGCTCGTGGATGATCGTGGACTCGCTGGAAAAACGCGCGGCGATGCCGCGCAGATTGGTGGCCCGGGTGGACTGGCTGGTGGCAGCAGCGGCCACATCGTTGGCCTTCTGGACATCATCGCGGGTGGCGGCATCGACCCTGCGCAGGCCCCGGGCCAGGCGGGTGACCTCGTCGGCCTGGGTGTTGGCGTCGTCGGCCATGGCCTCGATCAGATTGGCGCTTTCCGTGGCGCCATCGAGGATGCCGCGGATCGCACTGCCCAAGGTGGTGGCGCTATCGCGCGCCCCCGACACCGCCTGGCAGACTTCGGCAATACGCGTGCGCGCCGCTTCCACCGCCTTGGCGCTGCGTTCGGCGAGGACTCGCACCTCCTGCGCGACCACCGCGAAGCCGCGACCGTGGGCTCCGGCATTGGCCGCCTCGATCGCTGCGTTGATCGCCAGCAGCGAGGTCTGGGCGGTGAACTCCGACAATTCGTCCGCCAGGCCCACGAGCTGACTGGCGGCCTGGTCACTGGCCCCCAGGCCGCGGTTCATGTCGCCCAGGCGGCGGTCGCCGTCGGCGGCGTCGTCGCGCGCGCGCGAGGCCAGTTCGGCAGTACGTCGGGCGCGTTCCGCCACCGCCTTCGCCAGGGCGTCGATGCGTTGCGCGCTGGCATTGGCCTGGGCCAGGATGGCATGGTTCGAGTCGGCGCTCAGTGACAGGGCGGCGCTAGCCAGGCTGATCTCCCAGGCCTCGCTATCGAGCTTGCGCACCTCAATCGACAAGGTGCCGAGGGCAGTGCGCAGCTCGGCGACGGTACCATTGAGCGCACAGGCCAGGGCATCATCAGGTCCATGTACCGGCACGGTGCGGGTGAAGTCGCCGGCGGCCATGGCCTGGAACAGGACCAGTTCGGCGGCCTGGGCGGCCACCAGTTCATCGGCATTGCGCGCCAGCACGCCGATCTGGTCCCGCCGGCGCAGCAGACGGGGGGGCAGGGGTGCGTGGGCGGTGCTGCCCCGGGCGATGGTGGCCAGCCGCCGGGCCACCAGGCCCACCGGTCCGGTGATGCCCCGGGCCATGAAAAAAGCGGCGAGCGCGGCCAGCAGCGCGGCCACGGCGGTGATGGCCTGACCCCAGCGAGTGAGCAGGTGGGACCCGGCCAGGACGCTGGCGGTGGGCGCGCACACCCGCACCTGCCACGTTCCGCTGAATCCGGGCACCGTCACCTCGGCTAGACCGTGCAGGGTCCTACCGTCCTGACTTTCCGACAGCAATGGCATGCCAATCTCCTCGGCGGGACCGGCGATGATCAGGCCCTCGGCATTGACCAAGTGCGTATGGCCCGTGCCGTAGGGCGAAATGGCCATAACCATCGCATTGAGGTCGGCGAGGTCGAGTTCTGCCCCCACCAGACCTTTGATCCCGGTGGCCTCCGCTACCGGGATAATGAGGCGGACGCGATTGGTGGTGTGGTCGAGGCGCGCGGTTGCTGCGCTGCGCATGCTGCCAGGCACATCTGTCGGGTTGAGCGGCGTGAGCATTGGACCGGTGCCGGACCGGGTCACGGCGACGGCGAAGCGCCCGTCACTGCCATGACCTTCGGTACCAACAAACGCCACATCCAGCCCATCAAAGGCGTCGGCCGGCCAATCGGTCCACAAGCGGGTGATGCCGGTGCGCTGGGTCAGCAGCCCCTTGCCCAGACCCAGGGCGGCGGCGCGGTCGAGGGCCAGGCCGGCGGCCGGATCCCGGGCCCGGCCAAGCAAGTCGGCCCAGGCCCGCGCCGCCTCGGCACCGTCGCGCAGGCGGTTGGTCAGGTCGGAGGCTTCCAGGCGGGCAATGGCTTCCAGGCGGTTTTCAGCCTCTTTTTTTAGGAGCCCCTGGGCCAGGCGCGTCTGCACCGTTACTGCGGCCGCAGCACTGAGCACGGCGATCAGGACCGTGAGCAGGATGAGGCGTAGACCCAGGGGCATGGTCAGTTTACTCCAGGACGGTGGCGTTCAGCGCCGCCGGGATGGTGATCCCGGCGGCCTTGGCCTTGGCCCCGTTAACCAGTAGGCGTGGCGCGGCGTCCTCCGTGATCGCCACCTGGGCCACGGGCTTCCCCTCAATAACCACAGCGATGACCGCCGCAGCGAGCTGGCGGCCGAGCTTCTCATCGTCCGGCACCACGCCGAGCAGGGCGTGGCGATCGGTCACGGGTTTTTCAGCAAAGCTGACGTAGGGAGTCTTGCCCGCGACCTGGCCCACGAGTTGGCCGTTGTCGATGAGCAGGCCCTGGTTGCCGCCGATGATCAGGTCCGCGTTATCACGCATGGTGGACAAGACTTTGGCCAGGGTGGCCTTTTCGGCGCACTCTTCCGCCTGCAAGGTGGCACCGTTGGCCGCGCACCACGCCTTTACCGCAGCAATTTCGATGGGCGCGCCAGGATGACCTTTCTGCACCAGGAGGCCAACCTTCTTGAACTCGGGCCAAATCTGGCGGTAGATGCCAAAGACCGGATCGGCCGGCAGGTAGTAGGTCACGCCGGTGATATTCTTATCCGGGGCGGCGGGATCGGTGCACACGCCGAGTTCGATCGGATTGCCGGCGGCCCCGATGAAGCCGGGCACCGGCAGCTTGGCCTCGACCAGCAGCTTTGCCCCGTCGGAACGCAGGCACACCACGCCCTTGGCCCCTTCGGTGAGGAAGGTCGCAATGGCGGCTTTGGCGGCGTCGGCGTCAGGGAGGTTGGCCTTCACCGCGAGGCGCACCGGATCGCCGCGCTTTTTCATCTCCTCGGAAAAGCCCTTCAGTACCCGTTCGGCCATGCCGGACTTCTTGTACCAGCATACGCCGACCAATGGGGCGTCGGCGGCCAGGCCTGCGGCAGCGCTTAGCACCACCAGGATAAGGGAAAACATACCAGCACGAAAGAAGGGACGCATGGGGCCTCCAGGTTTGACACTATGCCTCAGGATACCCTGATGCGCAAGTCGGCTGTCAGAGCCGCGCCTGAAGCAATGCCCAGATGGTCTCGACATCCGCCTGGCTGACTCCCGGGATGCTGTGGCAGGCGCCGAGGGTTGCGGGGCGGAAACGCGCGAGTTTCTGCCTGCCCTCGTTGCTGATCCCCGGACAGGTCGCCAGGTCCAGGTCCGCAGGCAGGGCCAGGTCACGATGACGCTGCAAGCGCTCGATGCGACCCTGTTGGCGATCGAGGTAGGTGTGATAGCGCAACGCGATCCACGCTTGTTCTTGCACCGCAGGAGCGGCGCTGGCGAAGCGCGGCAACAGGGCCGTGGTGGCGGGCAGGTCGAGAGCCTCGCCGGCGATGTGGCGCGCAGCGGCTTCGGGGACTGCGGCGAGCAGTACCGCGATGTCCGCCTCGTACTGTTCCAAACGTGCGGCTTCGCTGGATGCAACCAGACCGAACCGCGCCGCAAGCGGGGTCAGGCGGCGGTCGGCATTATCACCGCGAAGGTGCAGCCGGTGCTCGGCACGGCTGGTGAACATGCGATAGGGCTCGTCCGGTTGACGCGTCACCAGATCGTCCACCAGCACGCCGAGGTAGGCATCGGCCCGCGACAAGGTGAAGCCCGGCCGACCGGCGGCGGCCAGCGCAGCGTTGGCCCCGGCGATGAGGCCCTGGGCGGCGGCCTCCTCATAGCCCGAGGTGCCGTTGATCTGCCCGGCGCAGAACAGGCCGGGCACGCTGCGCACCGCCAGCCGGTGGTCAATCTGGTTGGGCGCCAGCACGTCGTATTCGACCGCATAGCCGTAGCGCAGCACATGCGCGTCAGCCAGGGCCGGGATCGCGGCCAGCACCGCGGCCTGCACATCCAGCGGTAGCGAGGTCGAGAGGCCGTTGACGTAGATTTCTCGGGTGGCGCGGCCCTCGGGCTCCAGGTACAGGTGGTGGCTGTCGCGCCCGGCGAAGCGCGTGACCTTGTCCTCGATCGACGGGCAGTAGCGCGGTCCAACCGAGCTGATCTGGCCGTTGTACATCGGTGCGCGGTGGAGGTTGGCGCGGATCACCGCGTGGGCGGAATCGGTGGTGCGGCAGGACCAGCACGAGATCTGCGGCCCCTGCGGACCCGGCCCGGTGAAGCTGAAGCGCGGCGCCGGTTCGTCGCCGGGCTGTTCCTCGCACAATTCCCAGCGCACGGTGGCGCCGTGGATGCGGCAGGGCGTGCCGGTCTTGTGGCGGATCAGGTGCAGGCCGAAGCCGCGCAGCGCCGCCGACAGTCCCTGGGCCGGGGCGTCGCCCATGCGCCCGCCGGCAGTTTGCGTTTCGCCCTGGTGCAGCAGGCCCTGGAGGAACGTGCCGGTGGTCACCACGACCTGGGGCGCGTGCAGCACCCGGCCATCGCGCAGTCGCACCCCGGCCATCGCGCCGGCCTCCGCCAGCAGCTCCCACGCCTCGCCCTGGAGCGGAAACAGGTTGGGCGTGTCCTCGACCGCCTGCTTCATCCATGCGGCGTAGGCGGTCTTGTCGCACTGGGCCCGGGGCGACCACAGGGCCGGGCCCTTGCTCAGACCCAGCATGCGGAACTGGATGCCGGTGGCGTCGGTGGCGCGGCCCATGAGTCCGCCCAGAGCATCGACCTCCCGCGCGAGCTGGCCCTTGGCCATGCCGCCGATGGAGGGATTGCAGCTCATCTTGCCGATGGTGTCGAGATTGCCGGTGACCAGCGCGGTGCGCGCACCCAGGCGCGCGGCGGCGGCGGCGGCCTCGATGCCGGCGTGGCCGCCGCCGATGACCAGGACGTCGAAGTGGAGGCTGCCCCCCGGGAGCGCAGGCTTCAGCCTGCATGCGAGGTTGGTCGACATCATTGCTGATCCAGAAGCCGGTGCGCAGCGCGGATCACCTCGTCAGCGATGGCGTCCACCTCGTCGGCGGTGGTGGTGAGGCCCAGCGACAAACGCAGGGCGTTCTGCGCCTGCTCGGCGGGCACGCCCATCGCCCGCAGGACGTGGCTGCCTTCACCCGACGAGCAGGCCGAGCCACCGCTGGCCGCGACGCGCACCAGTTGCGCCAGCCAGCCCCGGGGCAGGCCCGGCAGGGTGATCATGGTGGTGCCCGGGGCGCGCTGGGCGCTGGCGCCGTGGATGATGAGGCCGGGCAGGGCAGCGACGAGGTGCGCCTCAAGCCGCGTGGTGCACGCGGTCAGGTGCATCTGGCGCGCGGCGAGATCCTGTCGCGCTGCGTCCGCCGCTTCCGCCAAGCCAGCGAGCCCCGGCACATTGGGGGTGCCCGAGCGCAGGCCGCGCTCCTGACCACCGCCATGGATCTGCGGATCAAGCGCCAGGCCGCGACGCAGCCACAGCACGCCGCAACCAGGCGGGGCATAGAACTTGTGGCCGCTGAACGCCACCAGGTCGGCGCCGAGAGCGGTCACGTCCACCGGCACGCGGCCGATGGCGGCGGTGGCATCGCAGCACAGCAGCGCCCCGGCGGCATGGGCGGCGGCTGCGATGGCGGTGATGTCCTGAATCACGCCGGTCTCGTTGTTCACCAGCATGGCGCTGACCAGGGCGGTGCGCTGGTCGCAGTCGGGCGTGGTGTAGGTGCCGTTCGGGTTGAGCCCCGCGTGCACCACCTCGGCCCCGGCGCTGGCCAGGGCGCGATGCGCTGCGAGCACCGCCGCGTGTTCGGCCGCCCAGGTGACGAAGCGCGGGCGGGTCGCCAGCAGCCGCGTGGCACTGCCGATGATGGCGAGGTTCAGCGACTCGGTGGCGCCGCTGGTGAAGATGATCTCCTCGGGTCGCGCATTGATCAGCGCCGCAACCGCAGCGCGGGCACGGTCGAGCACCGCCAGCGCCCGTCGCCCCGCCTCATGCTGCCGCGACCCGGGATTGCCCAGCCCACTGCCCAAAGCCTCCGCCACCGCCGCTACCGCCTCCGGCAAACACGGCGTAGTCGCCGCAAAGTCAGCATAGACCCCTGGGAGCGCGGCCGGCCCGGCCGCTCGAATCCCTGGGAGCGCGGCCGGCCCGGCCGCTCGAA
>JBILDK010000429.1:0-3030 GCA_044352625.1 Planctomycetota bacterium | reverse complement strand
GGTGGCGGGCGAGGTCAAGAACCTCGCGGCGCAAACGCGAAACGCCACCGGCGACATCGGCCAGCGCATCACCACCGTGCTCAACGATTCGCATGAGGCGGACAAGTCCCTGGGCAGCATCGCCGAGGCGGTGCAGCGCCTGACCGATGCGGCGAACGCCATCGCCGCCGCGGTCGAGGAACAGACCGCCGTGGTCGACGAGATCGCGCGCAGCGCCACCCAGGCCAGCGACGCCGCCACCGCCACCGGCAGCGCCGCCACCCAGGTGGCAAATGCCGCGGGTGAACTCGGCCAGAATAGCAAGACCCTGGGTCAAGCCATTGCCCGCTTCAAGGCGGACTTGGCCAAGGGTTGAGCCACGCACCTGGATTTCCCTTCATGCCTCACGGAGCCTTCCTCATGCATCTCTCCCGTCATCTCGCCGCTTGCCTCATCGCCCTTGCCGGCGCCTGGTGCCCGCTGCAGGCCGCCGAACCGAAGCTGAAGGTGGCGGTCACCCCATGGATCGGCGATGCCGCGGCTGCGGTCGCTGCGGAACAGGGGTTGTGGAAGAAGCTCGGACTGGACGTCGAGCTGCTGAATTACCAGGACGACGAGGATTTCCGCGCCGCCATCATGGGTGGCGCCATCGACCTGGGTTTCGACATGACCGCCGCCAGCATCGACATGATCCGCAAAGGCTCTGACCAGGTGATCTATGCCGAGACCAACTGGTCCCACGGTGGCGACAAGATCATCCTCGCCAATGGGATGACAGCCAAGGGCCTGGCCGGCGGCAAGGTCGGCATCTACGACGAGGGCGCGGCGGTGAACCTGCTGCTCGATGCGTGGCTCACGCGCGAAGGGGTCGATCCCGCCGCGGTCGAACGCGTGGTGATGGAGGACGAGGGCCTGGCCAATGCCTATGCCGTCGGCGCCTTCAAGGCGATCATCAACTACGAGCCCCAGGCCAGCCGGGCGCTGAAGGAGGGCGGCGGGACGTTCGCCGCCACCACCGCAGATTTCCCCGGCGTCATGCCCGAGGGCATCGCCGGCAAACGTGGTCTCGATCCCGCCAGCCTGGAGAAATTCTTCACCGGACTGCTGCAGGGCACCCAGATCGCCAACGACCCGGCCAACCGGGCGGCGGTGGTGGTCGCGGTCAACAAGCACCTGTTCAGCGCTGAGGCCCAGACGGCGGACGCGATCGTCGAACAGCTCGCCGCTATCAAGCTGCATGGCGCGGCGGAGTGCCTTGCGCGCAACCGCGACGCCACCGGCCTCGTCGCATTCATCGCCCAGGTCCAGGCGTGGAACACGGCCCATGGTCATGGTGCGGCGGACCTCGCCGGCCGGGTCGACACCAGCGCCATCCAGGCGGCGGCCAAGGCCCTGATCAGCAAGTGATGCGTCTGCTGCCCGCCACCCTGCGCAGCCGGCTGCTGCTGGCCTGCCTCGCCCTCGCCGTCCTCTCCCTGGTGCTGGGCGGGTCCGGCCTGCTCATGGTACGGACTGCCCGGAAGGCGGCGGAGCGGCAAGCCGCGGTCGTCTCCGCCCGCGGCGTAACGGTTCATGACCTGCTGACCGTACGCCTCGCTTCGTTTCAGATGACCGCAACCCGTGACGCCAAGGAGATAGCAAAGCTGCGCGGCGTATTCACCGGCGATCTGGCCAAGCTCGAGGACCTCCAGGCCCGGTTCGCCTGCGACCCGGCGCCACTGCTCGCCACCTACGCGCAGATGCTCAAGGCGCTCGACGCCTTTGACTCGCGCAAGGCGGCGGTGGTGCTTAACGGCCCGGGCCTTGAGGCTCACGGCGCGTTGCTGGAGGCAGTCGAGGCCGCGGCCGTGGTTCAGGAGCAGACCGCCACCCGCCAGGCCGAGCGCGCCGAGCGCAGCGGCCGGATCGTGATCGGCGCCGCCACCCTGGTGACCCTGGTGCTGCTCGGATTGATCTGGTGGATGGCCCGGCGCACGGTCACCGCCCGCCTCGCTGCGTTGGGCAGCACGGTTGCCGCCGCCGCCGCCGGCGATCTCGCCGCCCCGGTCACCGTGGCCGGCCCCGACGAGGTCGGCGCTCTGGCTGATGGCCTGCGCAGCATGCTCGCCGCCCAGCGTGACGCAGTCCAGGCGATTCGCGCCGAGGCCGCCGCCCTGGCCGGCGAATCCCAGCGCATCAACGGCACCGCCACACGCCTGGCGGAATCCGCCACCACCACCGCCACCCAGTCCGGGGCAGCGAGCCGAGACATGACCGCGGTGGCTTCGGCTGTGGGCCAGGCCTCGGCCGCCGCTGACGAGCTGCAGGGCAGCATCGCCGAGATCGCCCAGACTGCCGAGGCCGTCACCGGATCCTCGCGCGAGGCCGCCTCGCGCGCCGGCGAGGTGCGCACCGCCGTGGGCCGCCTGGGGGACATCGGGGCCCGGGTCGGCGGAGTGGCGCACCAGATCGCCGACATCGCGGAGCAGATCAATCTGCTCTCGCTCAACGCCGCGATCGAGGCCGCCAGCGCCGGGGCCGCCGGACGCGGCTTCGCCGTGGTCGCCACCGAGGTCAAGGCCCTGTCCGGCCGCACCACCGCCGCCACCGCCGACATCACCCAGGCGGTGGCCCAGGTCTCGGCCGATGTCCAGGCGGCGGTGGCGGCGGTGGAGGGTGTGCTCACCGCCGTGGGCGGCATCGCCAGCCAGCAGCAGACCGCCGCCGCAGCCATCGAAGAGCAGCGCGCCACGGTGGGCAGCATCGCCGAGTCGATGCGCAGCGCCGTGGCCAGCGGCGGATCCGCCAAGACCCAGGTCGAGGGCGTGGCCAGCGCCGCCGGAGCCACCAGCCAGGCCTCGGAGCAGGTCAGTGCCGCGGCCGCCGAGCTGACCCGGCTCGCCGACCGCCTGCGCGCGGCGGTGGAGCGCTTCCGGACCTGAGCAGTTTCGGCTCCTGCGGCCGGGCCGGCCGCGCCCCCAGGTCAGGTGCGCAGGGCCTCGACCGGGTCCATGCGCGGGGCCTTCCACGCGGGATAGAGGCCGAAGGCTACACCCACGGTTATCGCCTTGC
>JBILDK010000428.1:0-3033 GCA_044352625.1 Planctomycetota bacterium | reverse complement strand
GGCGGCGAACACCTGCGCCGTGGCCCCAGTGCATGCGTTCTCGGTGGTCGAGTTCTACACCATGTACAAGCAGGTGCCCACCGGGCGCTACTTCGTGCAGGTGTGCCAGACCATGTGCTGCGCCATCCAGGGCGCCGAAGAGCTCATTCACCACATAGAGAAGTCCCTCGGCATCCACGCCGGCGAGACCACCCCCGACGGCCTGTTCACCCTGGTGCGCGTTGAATGCTTGGCGCTGTGCGGCAGCGGACCCGGCGTGATGATCAACGATCAGGCCATCGGCCCCGAGCCTTTCGCCCTGGGCGAAGGCGCCCTGCGCGAGGGTCACTACGACCGCGAGGGTTTCCATCCCACGCCAGCCATCATCGACGCCTGGATCGCGTTTCTGCGCGCCGAGGCGGCGCGCGTGCCCGAGGCGAAACAGGGCCACTGCGCCATGGGCGATATGGTGCTCAACACCAAGGGCCATCCCGGTGCGACCGGGGCCGCCGCCCAGGTGCAAGCCACTGGGTACGCCCCCGCCGCCCCCGCGCTCAAGGTCGCAGCCAAGGTCACCGGCTGCGCTGTGGCGCTGACCTGGATCAACGATGGCGGCTGTGCCAAGGTCGTGGTCGAGAAGAGCCTCGACGGAGGAGCGACGTGGAGCGAGTTCGCCAGCGTCGGCCCCAAGGATCAGAAGGTTGCCGACACCCTCGCTGTCGGGCAGGTCGCGACCTACCGCGTCATCGCCCACGAAAAGTCCCGCGTCGCCAAGCCCAGCGTCACGGTCAGCGCCACCGGCGCCGAGCCCGTGGCTGAACCCGCGAAGGCCTGAACCCAATGCATCCCACGCATTTCAAGGGCAAGGAACTGCCGAACGTGCTGCGCCGGCTGTTCGATGTTCCCAACGGCCATAAGCTCGACGTGGCCCGCGCCCACGGCGCCTACGCCACCATCGGCGCGACCCTGTTCGACAAGAGCCCCTTCGAGGTCATCGAGACGGTCAAGGATAGCGGGTTGCGCGGTCGCGGCGGCGCCGGCTTCCCCACCGGCATGAAGTGGTCCTTCGTGCCGCGCAACACCGGCAAGCCCATCTACCTGGTGATCAACGCCGACGAGGGCGAGCCCGGCACCTTCAAAGACCGGCTGCTCATGAGCCGCGATCCACACCTGCTGATCGAGGGGATGATCTGTACCGGCTGGGCCCTGGGTGTACGCACCGCGTACATCTATGTCCGCGGCGAGATGCTGCCTCAGATCAAGGCGCTCAACGACGCCATCGCCGAGGCCTACGCCGCCGGACTGCTGGGCGAGAACATCGCCGGCTCGCGCTACAGCCTCGACATCTACGTCCATCGCGGCGCGGGCGCGTACATCTGCGGCGAGGAAACCGCGCTGATCAATTCGCTCGAAGGCTTCAAAGGGCAACCGCGGCTCAAGCCGCCGTTCCCCGCGGTCAGTGGCGCCTTCGCCGCGCCCACCGTGGTCAACAATGTCGAAACCATCATGGCGGTGCCGGCGATCATCGCCAACGGCGCCAGGTGGTACCGCCAGTGGGGCACCGAGAAGAGCCCCGGCAGCAAGGTGTTCTCGATCAGCGGCGACGTCGGCAAGCCCGGGGTGTACGAAGTGCCGCTCGGCATGCCCATGCTGGAGTTCTTCGAGCTCGCCGGCGGCGTGCAGGGCGACCTCATGGGGTGCATCCCCGGCGGTTCGTCGGCGCCGGTGCTGACCGCCGAGGAATGCGCCAAGGCGACCATGGACTACGAGAGCCTCGCCGGCCTCAAGTCGATGCTTGGCTCAGGCGCGGTGATGCCGTTCAACAGCACGCGCGATCTGGTTCAGGTGCTGCGCAGCATCACCCGGTTTTACGCCCACGAGTCCTGCGGCCAGTGCACCCCGTGCCGCGAGGGCACCGGCTACGCCGACCGCGTGCTGCGTACGGTCGAGGCGGGCCAGGGACGCGACGGCGACATCGATCTGCTGCGCGACCTCGCCGACAATTTCGAGTATTCGACCATCTGTGCGCTGGCCACCGCCGACGCCTGGCCGATCAAGAGCTTCACGCTCAAGTTCCGTTCCGCGTTCGACGCCTACGTGGCCAAGAACCCCGACCGAGCCAAGCCGCGTGAGCTGCAGGCCGTCGAACCCGCTGCGTTCATGTGAGCGACCCCATGTCCGACCTGATCACCATCACCGTCGACGGCCGCGAGGTCCAGGTTCCGCCCCGGATCCAGCTCATCGAGGCCCTGCGCCAGTACGCCAAGGTCGAAACGCCGTCCTTCTGCTACCACGAGGACCTCAAGGTCGCCGGCAACTGCCGCATCTGCCTGATCGAGTTCGAGGGCCCGCGCGGCTGGCAGCTTGGCATCTCATGCCACATGCAGACCGCGCCCAACCTCAAGGTGCGGACCCAGGTCAGCAGCCAGGGCGTGGTCAAGGCGCGCAAGGGCGTGATGGAGTTCCTGCTGGTCAACCACCCGCTTGACTGCCCGGTGTGCGACAAGGCTGGCGAGTGCTCGCTGCAAGAGCATTACATGGGCCAGGGTCGGCACGAGAGCCGCCTGGTGGACACCGTGGGCAAGGCCTACAAGGGCGGCGCCGACCACCGCTTCATCGATGGCAACGGCATCGAGCGCGGCGGCAAGCGCATCGACCTCGGCCCGACCGTGGTCCTCGACCAGGAACGCTGCATCGCCTGCACCCGCTGCGTGCGCTTCATGGACGACGTGGCCCAGGACCGCCAGCTTGAGATCGCCGGTCGCGGCGAACACGCCTACATCACCACCTTTCCCGGCAAGCCCCTCGATCACGGTTACGATCTCAACGTCACCGACATCTGCCCGGTGGGCGCGCTCACCGGCAAGCACTTCCGCTTCCAGCAGCGGGTGTGGTTCCTCAAGAGCGTCGAGTCCATCGACCCCAGCGACGCGCTGGGCGCGAACCTGACCATCGAGTACGCCATGACCGGCGGCGAGCATGGCAAGGTCTGGCGCCTGATGCCGCGGCGCAACGCCGCGGTGAACAAGAGCTGGATCGCCAACCGCACGCGCA
>JBILDK010000425.1:0-3056 GCA_044352625.1 Planctomycetota bacterium | reverse complement strand
CGTTGCTGCCACTGCCCTCGGCCTCGCCGCCGCCGAACCCCTCAAGGTCGCCTACAGCGATTGGCCAGGTTGGGTTGCGCTGGAAGTCGGCATTGAAAAGGGCTGGTTCAAGGAGGCCGGCGCCCCGGTGGAGTTCGTGTGGATGGAATACGGCCCGTCGATGGAGGCCTTCCAGGCCGGCAAGGTCGATGCGGTCACCGTGGCGAGCGGCGACCTGCTGGTGATGGCGGCGGCGGGCAAGGCGGCCAAGGGCATCCTCCTCACCGACTATTCCAATGGCAACGACATGATCGTGGCCAAGCCCGGCATCGCGTCGGTCAAGGAGCTCAAGGGCCGCAAGATCGGCCTCGAACTCGGCTTCGTCGAGCACCTGCTGCTGCTCAAGGCGCTGGAGATCAACGGCATGGCGGAAAGTGATGTCGAGCTGGTGAACGTCCCCACCAATGACACACCCCAGACCCTCGCCTCGGGCGGGGTCGATGCCATCGGCGCGTGGCAGCCCAATGCCGGCGCGGCCCTGGCGGCGGTGCCGGGATCGAAGGCGGTGTTCACCAGCAAGGACGTGCCCGGTCTGATCTACGACTTCGTCGCCGTGTCGTCCGAGAGCGCCGGCGCCCGCGCCGAGGACTGGAAGAAGTTCGTCTCGGTGTGGCCGCGCATCGTCGGCTACATCAATGATCCCGCGACCCAGGCCGACGCGGTGCGGATCATGGCCGCCCGGGTCAATGTGCCGCCGGCCACCTACGCCACATTGTTGCCGGGCACCTTCCTGCTCGACCTGCCGGCCAATCGTGCGGCCTTCGTCGATGCCCCGGGGCTCACCTCGGTGCTGGGTTCGATGCGGGTGGCGGATGCGTTCAACGTCGCCAATAAAGTGTACGCTGCTCCTGTCGGTGTGACCGGGCTGGTGGACGCCAGCTTCTTGCCCAAGTGATGCGCCACCGCTGGTTCGCCGTTCGGCGTCAGCCCACCGCGGGCCAGCGGCTGGTGTTGGGGATCCTCGCCTGTCTGCTACCCCTGGCGGCCTGGAGCGCGGTGAGCTACATCCCGTGGCTGTGGCATCCCCTGATCCTGATCACCGCTCCGGGCGACAGCGTCTTCCTGGTGGACCAGCGCATCGAGCCAACCGCATTCGCTGGTGCTAACGCCGCCCTGGCGGAAGCCGGGCGCACCCCGGCGACGGGCGAGCGCGCCAATCCGGTGTTCCTGCCCGAGCCGCACGCGGTGGCGGCGGCCATGGTCACGGCGTTCACCACCCCGCCCAAGCGCAAGGGCGAGCCGTGGCTCCATGAGAGCCTGCTCCATTCGCTGCGCCTGATCGCCATCGGCTTCGCCATCGCGGTCGCGGTGGGCGTGCCGGTGGGCATCCTGTGCGGCAGCTTCCCCGCCATCGCCCACCTGGTGGAGCCGGTGGTGGACGTCATCCGCTACATGCCGGCGCCGGCGTTCGGCGCCTTGGCGGTGGCGGTGTTCGGCATCGCCGATCAGCCGAAGATCGCCATCATCGTCATCTCGACCACCTTCTGCACCATCCTGGTGGTGGCCAACACCGCGCGCATGGTGGAACGGCCTTTGTTGGAGGCCGCCCAGACCCTGGGAGCCAGCGATCGCCAACTGCTCCTGCGGGTGATCGTCCCGGCGATGCTGCCCCAGCTCTACAACGACCTGCGTATCCTGCTCGGTGGGGCGTGGACCGCCCTCATCGTCGCCGAACTGATCGGCGCCAGCTCGGGGATGAGCTATTTCATCAATCAGCAGGGTAAATACCGCAACTATGACAATGTCTTCGCCGGGATCATCGTCATCGGTCTCGCCGGGCTGATCACCGATCAGATCCTCGCCCGCATCGGCCGACGGCTGTTCCCGTGGCAGGAACCGCACCGTGCCTGAGTCCATCCTCGCGGTCCAGGGCCTGGGCAAGACCTTCCCGCGCAACGGCGGCGGCCACGCCACTGCCCTGGCGGAGATCTCGTTCGCGGTGGAGCGCCGGGGTTTCGTCACCGTGGTGGGGCCGTCTGGCTGCGGCAAGTCCACCCTGGTGCGCATCCTTGCCGGGCTCGAAGACGCCACCGCCGGGGCGGTGCTGGTGGACGGCCAGCCAGTCCAGGGACCGGGACGGGACCGGGGAATGGTGTTCCAGTCCTACACCCTGTTCCCGTGGCTGACGGTGACCCGCAATGTGATGTTCGGTCTGCGCCTGAATGGCGTCGGCCACGACGAAGCGCGCAGCCAGGCCCTGCAATGGCTCGATCTGGTCGGCCTGAGCGCCCATGCCGATGCCTGGCCCCACCAGCTTTCGGGGGGCATGAAGCAGCGTGTCGCCATCGCCCGGGCCCTGGCCAACCGGCCGCGCATTTTGCTCATGGACGAGCCCTTCGGCGCCCTCGATCCCCACACCCGCTTGCAGATGCAGGCCCACCTCCGGCAGATCTGGCGCAACGTCAACATCACCATCGTCTTCATTACCCACGATCTCGACGAGGCGATCCTCCTTGGTCAGCAGGTGGTGGTCCTGGGCGCGGCAGACGCCAACCACGCCGGCGGCCACCTCAAGACCATCATCGAGGTGCCGCTGGGTTCTGACCGTGGTCCCGAGACCTTGCGCACGCCCGCGTTTCGTGCCTGCCGCCAGACCCTGGAGGAGCTGGTCCACCCCCTGGACGACGTCGCCATCGAGCCGCTGCCGTTCCTGCGCCTCACCCCGGTGGGGGACGATCCGCCGGGGGCCTGATCAGCCCGTGCCGAGTTCCTTGCCGCGTGCCTCGGCGGCGGCGAGGGCGCGGGTCCACAGGCCCATGAAATCGCCGTCGTCTAAAGTCTTGAGGGCGGCGGCGGTGGTGCCGCCGGGGCTGGTGACCTGGATGCGCAGGCGCTCGGCCTCGAAACGGCTCTGGCGCAGGTATTCCCAGGAGCCGCTCACCGTGCGGTCCACCAGCAGGCGGGCCTCGTCCGGGGTGAAGCCCAGGTTCTCGGCCGCCGCAAACAGCGCCTCGGCGAAGCGGAAGACGTAGGCCGGGCCGCTGCCGCTGACGGCGGTGATGGCGTCCATACGCGCC
>JBILDK010000426.1:0-3056 GCA_044352625.1 Planctomycetota bacterium | reverse complement strand
CTCAAGGTTGCTGACGTGCGCTTCGCCACGGGTCCGCGCGACTGAGTCCTGACCATGCCCGGCGTCCCCGCACCACGTCAGCCCGGCCGTTTTCTCACCGCCCTGGCGGTGTTCGCGGGGCTGTTCGGTGTGGTGGGGTGGCGACTGCATTCCTTGCAGATCGACATGGGCCCCGAACTGGCGGCGATGGCCGACAAGCAGAGCCGGCGGGTGTGGGAGTTGCCCGCGGCGCGGGGCTCGATCATCGACGCCCAGGGTACGCCGCTGGTCGAGTCCCTCGGCACCTGGACGGTGACCTGCGATCCGCGTTACATGGACGACCGGCTCGGTGCCACCGTGCGTTTGAGCGAGGTCCTCGGCCTGCCTCGCGACCACTTCCGTGAGCAGTTCGAACACGGTCGCAACGGCCGCCTGCTCGCCAAGGGCCTCGACGACGCCACCGCCGACAAGGTGCGCGCACTGAAGCTCGCCGGAGTGTACGTGCGCCGCGCCTTCACCCGCACCTACCACCATGACCGCCTTGCCGCCCACGTGCTCGGCTTCGTCCAGGCCGACGGCAACGGTGGCGGCGGACTCGAACAGCAGTTCAACGGGATCCTGCGCGGCGAACCAGGAAGAGAGACGCTCAAGGTCGATGCCCTCGGCCATGCCGTGCTGACCGGCCTCGACTGCAAGGAGGCCAAGGCAGGGTCGCACATCCAACTCGCCATCGACCTCGCCGTCCAGCGCTCGCTGCAGGTCCATCTCATGGCCGCGGTCGAAAAGCACGCCCCGCTGAGCGCCTGCGGCCTGGTGGTGCGGCCCACCACCGGCGAGATCGTGGCCCTGGCGAGCTGGCCGGACTTCATGCCCCAGACCCGCGAGGGACTGGAGGGCGCCGCGCTGCGCAACAATCCGCTGACCTACGTGTACGAGCCCGGCTCGACCATCAAGCCGCTGATCGCAGGCGCGGCGGTGGCCGAACGCCTGGCGCGCTTCGAGGAGCGCATCAATTGCGAACAGGGCGCGTGGACCTATCGCGAGGGCCGCGGGGTGCGCACCATCCACGAGAAGAGCGGCGGCAACGGCGTGCTCACCGTGAACATGGGCATCGCCAAGTCCGACAACATCATGATGGCCAAGCTCGGCATCCGCCTCGGACCAGAACGGCTCAAGGCGTGGGTCAGCAACCTGCGTTTCGGCAGCCGCACCGGCATCTGCCTGCCCGGCGAGGAGGTCGGCATCGTGCCGCGGGGGAACTGGTCCAACATCAATGAGGGCATGTCGGTGCCCATGGGCCACAACCTCTCGGTCACGCCGATCCAGCTCGCCCTGGCCCACGCCGCCGTGGCCAATGGGGGCGAATGGCTGCCGCCACGCTTGGTGAAGCGCATCTGGGGCCGCGATGCCACGGGTCGCGAGGTCGAGCTGGCGCTGCCGCCGCTCGATCCGCCGCGACGCATGTACGAACCGGCCGACGCCGCCGCGATCCAGGCGGCGATGACCTATACCATGACCGAGGGTACCGGCAAACGCGTGGCTCTGGAGGGCTACATCAGCGCCGGCAAGACCGGCACCGCCGAAAAAATCGTCAACGGACGTTACTCCAACGATCACAACGTCGGTTCGTTCGTGTGCTGGGCGCCGGCCGGCCCCGGTCAGCGCCCCGAACTGCTTGCCCTGGTGATCATCGACGACCCCAGCCGCAACGGCCGCTTCGGCAGCGAGACCGCCGCCCCGGTGGTGCAGAAGGTGCTCCAGGAAGCCCTCGCCCACCTGCGCGTGCCGCCCACCGAACCGCTGGACGAGCCCAAGCCCGCGGTGGCCGAGAACACGCCCGCCCCGGGCAAGAAGAAGGCGCGGCACTGATGCTCGCCAGCGCCGACATCCTGCGCGAGCAGAGCCTGCGTGGCCGTTGTCCACCGCGCGTCACCGGTCTTGCTCGCGATAGCCGCCAGGTTGGAGCGGGGCAGGCGTATGTCTGGCAATCGGACGATGCCGGGCATGCGGCGCAGGCCCGTGAACGCGGGGCGGGGGTGGTGATCGGGCATGCGGAACGCGGCACGCGGAACGAGGAACTCTCAACACCGTCGCCGCGTTTCTGCTTTGCCCGGGCGTCGGCGGCGCTCCACGGCGTGGATGCCTTGCCGTTTCCCCTGCTCGCCGCCACCGGCACCAAGGGCAAGTCCACCATCACTCATCTGCTGTGGTGGATGCTGGGAACGGGCGCGGCGCGGATTGGCACCATCGGCTGGCATGACGGGTGCAGCGAACGGCCCAACCGCCAGACCACGCCCCCGCCCGAAGAGCTGCATGCGTTCCTCGCCGGGTTGCCCGCGACCTGCCCCGGGGTCGCGCTGGAAGCGTCCTCCCACGCTGGCGACCAACACCGGCTTGCGGGATTGACCTTCGCCGGCCTCGCCTTCACCGGCTTTGGCCACGATCACCTCGACTACCACGGGACCGTCGCCGGCTATGTCCAGGCCAAGCTGCGCCTGCTGCGCTTGATGCGGCCTGGCGGGGTGGTGGTGGTGAACGGCGACGATGTCCACGCCAATCTAGTCAGCCACGCGGCGCTGGCGGTCGGAGCCACGGTTGAACGCCTTGATGCCAGACGTGTGCGCGACCTCTCCCTGCCGGCGCTGCTGCCCGGTGCCTTCAATGCCTGGAATATGGCGGCGGCGCTGCTCGTGGCGGAGTCAGTCGGTATCAGCCGCGCCAGGGCGCTGGCCCGGCTTGCCAAATGCCCGGCGGTGCCGGGGCGGCTCGAACGTCTCGCCGAGTGCCCGGTGACGTACGTCGATTACGCCCACACGCCCGAGTCCATCGCCCTGGCCGTGGCGGCGGTACGCGGCTCCCATCCCGGTCGACGGCTGGCCATCGTGTTCGGCTGCGGCGGAGATCGCGATCCTTCCAAACGCGAGCCCATGGGTCGCGCCGCAGCCGCTGCTGATCTGGTGGTGATCACCACCGACAACAGCCGCAGCGAAGACCCCGCTGCCATCGCCGCAACCATCCGCAGCGGAGTCGGTGCCACCGCCTGCGTCGCGCTGCCCGATCGAGGGGAGGCCATCCTC
>JBILDK010000427.1:0-3056 GCA_044352625.1 Planctomycetota bacterium | reverse complement strand
GCAACTCGCCCCCCGCTGGTCCGCGTTTGTCGCTCTGCTTGTCCTTGCCGGGGTGCCGGCGATGGCGCTGGATACGGTGACCATCACCAGCCAGTTCGGCTCGACGGCCTACGAGGCCAATCTGCAACCGGGACTCCTGTATGTCAGTCGTGCGCCGGGGTCGATTGGCAATCTGGCTGTGCGCATTCAAGTTGGCGGAACGGCCACCCTGACCGGGGCTGGGAAGGACCTCGATTTCACGACGACCTCGACCAAGACCGAAAACTTCAGCCCCACGGCCCCCACCCTGCCGTATATGGACGTGACCATTCCCGACGGTTCGACCGGCGTCTATATTAACGTGGTGCCAGTTCATGATGGAATAAATGGTACACCCGACGAAGGGATCATTGAAGGGGCCGAAACCGTCGATGCCCAAGTAATCGGCAATGGCGGGCTGTATATCGTTGGCCAAGGTCCCGCGGCCAAGGTCACTATCGCCGATGAGGACGTGCGCCTCTCGGTGTTTACAATTGATGACCTTGCCTCGGAAAACTCCCCGGTCTGGCCCAATATGGACAATGCCACCTTTTTGCTGTCGTTGACCAAGCGCTCTGACAACTCGCTCTTTGACCCAGTAGGTTCCACCGTCAGCTATGCGATCGACATGTTACTCGGCCTGCCCCCTGGCGTCACCGGCGGCGGTGCCATCCGGGCGACCGATTATGAGTTCGCTTTCCGTCCCAACAACACCACTGGCGATTGGACCAGCACCAGCGTAGCTCGGGCGATCGCGTGGAATAATGGGGCCTTGGGCTTGACGGTCGTCGGCGTGATTCCGAGCGGAGCCAGCGCGACCTTCTCAACCTCGGGTCCCAACAGCATCATCAGTCTCGCTAGCGACTCCGGCCCGCGTACTATCACTGCGATCTCTGAGCTTTCGAGCAGCAGTGTCCTACTGACTCTGGGCACGGGTCTTGACTTGCTTACTTCTGTCGAGACCGACATCGCCAGCACTGGTGGCGCTCAAGTCTACCGCGGCACGGGCCTGCCGATTACCTCGGCCGTCGCAGTCAGGGCCACATCGTGGATTTTGGGTACCAAGGCTTTGACCATCCAGGGCGCCAGTTTCGCCAAAGATACCAGGATCTACGTCGAAAATGACACAACGCTGCGCACGATCCAAGACGTTTCCGGCGATACGCTGCTCTTGAGCAGCGAATTGTCACCCGCCGCCGTGGACGCCGTATTCAGCTCGGGTGGAGCGAAAATCTACCTTGGCGCCACCGCAGATCGCATCACTACCGCCTACATTGATAATCACCCAAGCTTTGAATGTGTGGTGGTCCCCGTCCAGGACCTGGTGGCCGAGGGCGCAGAGGTGGTGGGGCTATCCGTCTTTGCCAACAGCAACTACCAGTTGAGCAATCCCACCGCAGGCAAAGCCACCATCGCGGATGATGATGTGGTGGCGTCGATCCGGACCATCAGCAATGCCAGCGAACCAACGTATGCCGGTTCCGCGGTCATCGAACTCAAGGATATCACGGGCGCCTTGATCAATGCCCCCAAAGACATCACCTTGATCTACCGGGTCGGCGCTGGCGTCGACACCAGCATTGCCACTCCAGGGACAAATAGCGCCGCAGGCGAAGACTACACCGCAACGGGACTGGATCCCAGCGTGCGCCTGGGTCAGATCACCGTTCCAACTGGCCAGAACAGCGCATTTATTTCCATCAATCCGCTGGCTGATGAGCGCGGAGAGGGCAATGAATCCGTGACCATCACCCTGGCTGGGTCCTACGATTATTCCCTGTCGTCCACAGGTGGTGGTTCCGAGAATAATCCGAGTACGGTCGTCAATATCGCTGATTCCCGTGGGGCCGTCTACATCAATGGGGCCACCAATGGCTATGAGGCCCCGACCAACCCAGGGCTTGGTAGTTTTGATATCAGGATCAATCGCGGTGCCGGTGTGGTCACCGGCCCGCCCGTTGCCATCGCCTTCACCGTTTCTGGCACATTAGGCCTTCCCGGAGATGCCGCCCTTTCCACCACGACCGCCGGTGCCGTGCTGAATTACGACGCCTTTGCCAAAACCGGCACCATTACCATTCCCCTGGATGCTCTTGCCGCCAGCGTCGTTGTCACCCCAGCGGACGACCAGATTCGTGAAGGGGATGAACAGATCGTGCTGACGCTGCAAACCGGTCAGGGCTACACCATCAGCAGCAATCCCAATCAGGCGTTTACCGAGACGGTCACCGTCATCGACGATGAACCTGTGGTCTCCCTGGCCTTTGTGCAACATGCGATTGAAGCAGGACAGGATGGACTGGTCCGTGCCAGCTATCCGGTAGGCCCCAACAATTCCCTGCTCAATCGCTCGCTGACCATTCCCTTCACCCTGGGTGGCACGGCGACCCAGAACATCGATTACACCATTTCATCGCTGACCTTTCCCCCGGGTGTCAACAGCGTCGATCTGCCGATCTCGGCCCTGGACGATGGCGTGCTCGATCCTGGCGAGACGGTGACCGTGACCCTGTCGCCCCCCAGCACTGCCAGTTATGCCCTGGGCACGACGTCCACCGCCTCGGTGACCATCACCGATGGCGCACCGACCATCACCATCAGTGCCGGAGCTGGGCCACAGGAAACCGGCGGAGCAGATGGCTCCCTCGGCTCTGCTGGCAGCTTCGTGATCACCTCGGATCGCACCCTGAGCCGCAACATCACCGTGAGTTTCGCGGTGACTGGCACAGCCCAGTCAGCGCCCACCTGGACCAGCGGGGTGCGCTACCAGACCCTCACTGGCAGCGCCACCATTCCGGCAGGATCGACCACCATCAGCGTGCCAGTCATGCCGTTCAACGACAACATTCCCAATCCTGGTGCTACGGTGATCGCCACGCTTGGCAGCGGCACCAGTTACATTCTTGGCGCCACCACCGCCGCCACCCTGACCATCACCGACAACGATATCGACCCCAACCTGGCCATTCCCTTCCTGGTGTCTTCGCCGGATCCGGACGGCGTGTATGTGGCGGGCCAGACCATTCGCATCCAGGTCA
>JBILDK010000424.1:0-3057 GCA_044352625.1 Planctomycetota bacterium | reverse complement strand
GCAATCCGTTGAACGCGCAGTGCCTGTCCGACGACCGGACGACCGGACGACCGGACGACCGGACAGTGGTAATCCGGTGCCTGTCCGACGACCGGACGACCGGACGACCGGACGACCGGACAGTGGCAATCCGGTGCCTGTCCGACGACCGGACGACCGGACGACCGGACGGTGGCAATCCAATCCTATCCTATCCCAACCACCGATCCGCCAGGATCCGCGCTGACAACGGATCCGGCACGCCCTGCACGATCACCCGGCCGTCTTTGAAGGCGGTGATGGTGGCCGCGCCATCAACCCAGCGCACCAGATACTCGTTCACCAGTGTGGCCGGCACGCGCGCCGCCAGCGATACGGGATCGAGCGGCTGCGGCCGGGTGATCTGCACCGCATCACGACCGCACAGCACCACCGCGCCATCCGCCGGGGCGGACAACTGGGGCCAGGTCGGATGCGGACCGCACACCGCGCAGGACGGATCGCGGGCGCCGGACAGGTCGAGGCGCTGCTGGGTGCCGGCCCACAGATCCGCCGCCCACAACGCGCGGCGCGGGGCCACGCCGGCGATGAGCTTGAGCGCCTCGGCCACCTGCCACGCCGCCACCAGATGCACCGCCGGGGCGATGATCCCGGCGCTGTCGCAGGTCGGCGTGTCGCCGGGATCCGGCAGCACGTCCTGTAAGCACGCCAGGCACGGGCCGGTGCCCGGCGTGATCGGCAGGCTCACACCATAAGCCCCGACGCAGGCGCCGTAGATCCACGGTATGCCGGCCTGCACGCAGGCCTCGTTGACCAGGTGGCGCAGGCGAAAGCTGTCGCCGCCGTCGAGCACCACGTCGGCCCCGGCAACCATGCCGCGCACGCTCGACGCGGTGACCTCGGCCACCAGCGGTTCCAGCACCACGTCCCGGTTGATCTGCGCCAGACGCCGCGCCGCCGCCACCGCCTTGGGCAGACAGGCCGCCGCATCGGACTCATCGTAGAGCGACTGGCGGTTGAGGTTCGACCACTCGACAAAATCCCGGTCGATCAGGCGCAGGCGGCCGATGCCGGCGCGCACCAGCTGCTCACTGATCACCGTGCCCAGGCTGCCCACGCCCACCACCACCGCGCTGGCGGCGCGGATGCGCGCCTGGCCAGCAAGGCCCAATCCACTGAAACGCACGTGGCGGCTGTAGCGGTCCAGATCAGGCATGGGCGTTCTGATGGATCACGGTGCGGGTCGGATACGGGATGGTGATGTTCTCGGCCAGGAAGGCCGCGTGCAGCGCCTTGATGAAGGCATGGCGCACCAGGAAGCGGGCGGGGAAGTCCTTCACCCGCAGGATGACGTTGAAGTTCACCCCGCTGTCGGCGAACTCAGCGAAGCGCACCACCGGCGGCTCGCTCGGCACGCCGCCTTCGGTCGCGGCGAGGACTTCGCCCGCGACGCGCAGCGCTACCGCCTCGACCCGTTCGAGATCGGAACCATACGCCACCGAACACGGCACCAGCAGCGGATGGCTGGGCGAAGGTCGGCTGAGGTTGGTGACCACCGCCGCCGAGAGCTTGCTGTTGGGCACCACCACCAGGTCGTTGGGCAGGGTGCGGATGGTGGTGTTGCGCCAGCCGATGTTCTCGACAAACCCCTCCTGGCCGCTGTCCAGGCGCACGAACTCGCCCGGGCTGATGTCCTTGGCGAGGATGATGTGGATCCCGGCGAAGACATTGGCCAGGGTGTCCTGCAGGGCCAGGGCCACCGCCAGGCCGCCGACGCCCAGGGCGGTGAGCACCGGCGTGATCGACACGCCCTGGCTTTCGAGCAGCACCAGGATCCCGACCACATAGACCACCACCACCAGCAGGTTGCGCAAGATGGTGGACTGGGCGAGATCGGGATGGCGGCGCGACCAGGCGGCGAACATCCCGGAGGCGGCCCGCGCCACCGCCACGGTCAAGGTCGCCAGCCACACGACCTGCAAGATGCGGTGGAGCAGGGGCAGGCGCTGCATGATCCCGACCTGATCGGTGGGGATGGCGTTCGACGCCAGATAGATGCCCGCCAGCCACACCCACACCCGCGCCAGTCCGCGCACCGCCCCGACCGCGACCTCGTCGAGCTGCCAACTGGTGGCCGATGCCAGCCGCGCGAGTCGTTTCAAGACCAAGCGTTCGAACACCTCTGCGGCCACCGCCGCCACAAGGAGGATGCATAGGGGGATGAACCAGCCGCCGAGCCAGGAGTCCATGGTGGCGGAAGTGTCGCGCGCTTGGCGGCAGAGGAAGCCACGGTACGCGTGGGCGATGTCCCATGCCCTGATCCTTGGTTGCGGAACGGTCGGGGTGTTGACGGCGCAGGTGCTGGCGGCCCAGGGCTGGTCGGTCACCGGCGTGCGCCGCCGGCCGCTGGGCGATGAGCCCTGCGCGATGCTTGCGGGCGATGCCGCCGATCCGGCGCTGCTCGCTCGCTGCCCCATGCCGGATGCCGTGGCGCTGTGCGCCAGTCCCGGATTGCGCCGGGGACGCGACAACGGGCTGGAGCGCATCGCCACGGCGGTGACCGCGCGTTGGCCGCGCTGCCGCTTGGTCTATACCGGATCGACCGCGGTGTATGCCGATCTCAACGGCGCTGATGCCGACGAGGACGCCGCGCTGGGCGATGATGCCGCCGTGACCGGCCTGGTCGCCATCGAGCGCGCGGTGCTGGCGCACGCCGACGCCCTGGTACTGCGCGCCACCGCGCTGGTGGGGCCGACCCGCACCCACGCCCGCGAACGCCTCGCCGCCGGACACGGCGCAGTCACGGTGGCCGGCGATCCCGAGCGGCCCTTCGCCTATCTGCACGAGGCCGACTGCGCCGCGCTGCTGGCAGAGGCGCTGGGCGGCGCGTTTGCACGCGGGATCCTGAATGCGGCGGCACCGACCCGGATCACGCTGCGCGACTACTATCAGCACCACGCGGACGCCCTCGGCCTGACGCTGAACCTGGCCGGCGACGGACGCCCGGCACCGCGGCGCTGGATCAACGCGCGCCGCCTGCACCGCCTGACGCCGGGGCGGACCTGGCGCGGACTGGAC
>JBILDK010000053.1:0-10336 GCA_044352625.1 Planctomycetota bacterium | reverse complement strand
CCGGTGATCGAAATCCGTCACTCGGCAATCCGTCACCACCTGAACGCCCTGGGCCTTCAACCAGGTCAGCAACGGCAGCACGAGGGAATCAAACTGGTTGTACCGGGTTCGTTTGACTCCCGCTAGGGTTTCAATGCGTGAAAACTCAAGCATGAAACGGTGCAGGTAGCGTTTGAATTCCACCGCACTGTGCCAGGGCTGGAACGCGAAGGTAGTAGACCACATGTACCAAAATGTCGTAGCGAAGAATCCGGACGACAGCCAATCAGTGATCCGGCTGTCCCCCAGGGTGTCTTCGTCCGCCCGGCTGAGCTTCAGCAATTCCAGGCGATCCTGCATGGAAAAGCCCATCGATTGAACCGCGATCTTCTCGCGGCTATGGCCGACCAGGCGCGCCATGGAATGCGGGAGGTTCCGTTGGTTGAAGGCGACGGTCTCCTCGAATACCGACTGTCCTGGACTACTCAGGGAGGGGATCGATTTGAAGAGATCCCAGGTGCATTCGTAATTGTCCGTGGTCAGCATGCGGCCGCCGCGCAGGGAATATCCCCGCGTGGCATCGCCGGCGCCATCCAGGCTCCCACCCATGATGGGCGCGGCTTCGAAGATGGTGATGTGGTCGCCCGGCACCTGGCCATCGCGGATCATGAAAGTGGCAGCGGCCATGGAGCCGATGCCGCCTCCCACCATGTAGGCGTTTTGGGGGATGGTCATACTGATCTCCGTATCTGTGCTGATGTCGCCCATTTAACCAGGCCGACTGTGGGTTCTTTTCAAGGCATCAGCCCCGGTTGTGCCAATGATCGAGCTCGTCCCTGAGCGATGGATTCAGCGGTTAGACCGACAGGAACTCCATGCATGGAGGATATGCACGACCACCACCGATCGGGCACTGCAGATCGCAGGTTCCGGGTGGGTGCAGTGGTCCATATCGGATCACGACGGCTTGCGCTTGGAGTACGTTGGCTTCGGTAACGAACACCCGGTTCCCTCTCGGTTCGCGGCGGTTAGCGTCAGTGCGTGCACCTCTTGATCATCGAAGACGAAGATGCCATCCGCAGCGCCCTGGGGCGTGGCCTGGTGGCGCCGGGGCGGACGGTGGTGACCGCGGCGTCGCTGTCCGAGGCCTGGGATCGCATCAGCGAACGCCGGCCGGACGCGATCATCACCGACCTCACGCTACCTGATGGTCGTGGGCTTGATCTCGCTGCCGAGGTCGGGGTGCCATTTGTGCTTATGACCGGCTACGGCACCTTCGACGATGCGGTGGGCGCGCTGCGCCACGGTGCGGTGGACTTCTTCACCAAGCCGGTGGCGATCCGTGATCTGCGCCGGGCGGTCGAGCGCCTTGCCACCCATGTGGTGGGCGGAACGACAGTGGTGGATGCCGCGGTCGAGACCGTGGTGCTGGTTAGCGCCGACGGTGTGCAGCAGATCGGGATTGGCTCGGCCGCATGGAGCGATGCCGGGTCGGCCCGCTCGGCGTATGATCGGATGCTCCACCTCGTACCTGGTGTCGCAGCCCGGCAGGTGCTGGCTGAGTGCCTGCAGGCCGTACCGAGCGGTCGGGTGGTGGTGAATCACGTGCCGGGGTGCTGCCGACTGCAGATCGATAGCCGCCAGCCGGTGACGTGGTCGCCGGTGGTGCGCACCATCATCAGCGAACGCGCCCGGCGGGTGGCCTGGCAGCCTGCCGGATTGCTCGTGGAGGTCGCCCATGGATGATATGGAGAGCATCGCCCGCTGGAGCGGAGAGCTGCTCTGGCCCCAGGAACTGGTCGAGGCCAGTATCATCGATCTCAGTGGCGTCACCGCCCTTGGCAGCTGGGCCCATGCCTGGTTTGCCGCCCGTCCGGGGCAGGGAGTGGCGGGTGCGCATCCCCGGCTGCGGGCCCAACTCGATCAGGCGGGCGTCGGGGTGTGTTGGCGGGATCCCACCAGGATCATCGCTGGGGTGACCCGGTCGGAACGCCAGGCATTGTTTGCTGATGAATTACAAGATACTGTCGATAAATAGTTTGTATTAATTTCACGGGGTGGACGAAAATCCGGCCCAGGCTTTGCGTAAACGGTCAGGTACGGAGCGGCCGGTGCGCT
Organism: Planctomycetota bacterium; assembly: GCA_044352625.1. Taxonomy (GTDB): domain Bacteria; phylum Planctomycetota; class UBA11346; order UBA11346; family UBA11346; genus JAKLKR01. The sequence continues at coordinate 8,239 of JBILDK010000053.1, read as the reverse complement.
TCGTGACGTAAACCTCGACGCAGTCAGGACGCTCCATGGCCGATGGCAAGATGTCTCAAGATGACATCGACGCGATGCTCGACGCGCTCGGTGGTGGCACGCCCGCTGCGCCCCCGGCTCCGACCGCTCCGACGCCCACCGTAGCGAGCAGCGGACCCATGTCGCAGGACGACATCGACGCGATGTTGTCGGCCATGGGTGGCGAGCCGGCGGTCCCGGTCGCACCAAGCGACGTCGATATCGCGCGCATGGCCAAAGAAGCCTTGAGCACGCCAACCCAGGTCGGCAAGCCGGTGGTAGGCCAGGACGAGATCAATGCGGTCATGGCCGGGGTCGACACCCGCATGCTGGCCGCCGCGGTCCCGCCTGCGCCTGTCGCGGTCGAACCCAAGCTCGGCGACGGCAGTATTAATCAGTCAGATTTGAATGACCTGCTGAGCGCGCTGGATACAGGATCCGCGGCGCCGGCGGCAGCGCCGGCCAAGTCCGAAGTCCCGATCGCCAAGGTGACGCCTGCCTCCGATGCGCCGATGGGTCAGGATGACATCGATGCGCTGCTCGCCCAGATGGGTGAGGCGCTGGCGCCGGCACCGGTGGTTGCTGCGCCCGTCGCGGTCACCGCCGCACCTGCTGGCAATGGCCAGATGGGTCAGGATGACATCGATGCGCTGTTGGCCAACATGACCGGAGAGCCAGCGGCGGTTTCACCGCTTGGAAAACCCAGTGTATCCGCACCCGCTGCCGCGGACGACCTGAATGATGGTCCGCTGGATCAGAATCGCATCGATGCGCTGCTCGCCCAACTCGGCGCGGGTACTGAGATCAAGGTGTCTGGAAAGCCCACCGCGGCCCCCGGCCCGGTACCCGCCAAGACCCCGGCGGTGGATCCTCGCCAGGCCGCAACCCAGCCGCTGCCCCAGATCACGTCGTCGCCCAACGCCATGACCATGGCGTTGTCCAACGAGGATCTTGAATCGTTGGTCGCCAAGCACGCCACCAGCGAAGCCAAGCCCGCCAGTGACACGATGATCGCCCAGGCCGACATCGATGCCCTGGTACAGCAGTTGGGCAATGCCACCGGCGGCAACAGCCCGGCCAACGAGGCCCTCGGCCAGGCCCTGGCCAAGCACGAGGCAGCGATCGACGAATTGCTCGGCGAGGCAAAGGAGTCCGACAGCGATCCGGCGGATGCGGTCACAGGTCCGCTCACTGCCCGGGCCAAGACCGTCAAGGCCACCGGCCCCGCCCAGCCGCCGCCCTCCGCACTAGGCGGTTGGCATGGCCCGGTGATGGCCCCCCCCGAGATCAAAGGCGCACGCTGGCTGCTCATGGCGGCGGTGCTGCTGTTGGGGGTGTGCGCGGCGACCCTGGTGGCGGTGACCGCGGCGGTCCACCGCCTGACCGGCGAACTGAAGGCTGAGCGAGTGGCCCAGCTTACCACTGAAAGCGGCGAGTTCGCCGACGACTACCAGAGCGCCTTGGCCTTGATCGAGGACGCCGACGAGGAGCGCCGCGCCAAAGGGGAGCAGTTCCTGACCCGGCTCAAGAAGCGTTATCCGGCCCACTCCCAGGAGTTGAGCCTGGTCCTGGCGCGGCATTTCCGCATCCGCCAGGCGTGGCGTCCCGCCGCGCGCGAGTTCGCCGAGGTCATCGAGGGCGCCCGGCACCTGCTGGATGATCCGCGTATCTATCTCGACTACGCTGAGGTCCTGGACCATATCGGTGATCGTCCGGCAGCGCTGCGCACGGTGTATCTGCCGTTGGCCAACGAGGCGGCCTACACCGGTGATCGCGACCAACGCCGCGCCCTGCGTCCTGCGCGTGAAGCTGCCGCCAACCGCGTGACCCTGCAGGAATGCCAACTGCTTCTCGGTCGGCTGCTGGGTGAGCCCGGTGGCCCCACGGTGGCCGCCGCTCCTGCTGCTGGGCATGCGCCAGCGGCCCACGGTGGAGGCCACTGATGCACCCGCCCCTGAGACTGGTGGTCGCGATGGCCTGGGCCGCCGCCTTGGCCGCCGCCGACAGCGCGGTGCAGCCGGCGCTGCCGCCGGAACCACGCAACCTGCAACTTGCCCCGGGTGCCACCGCTACCCGACCGCAACCCATCGAGCGCGCCGCCCTGGGCGAGGACCTGCAGGTATTGCGCCGGGCTTTGGAGCGGGTCGAGACCGCCCTGCGCCTGGATCAGCCGGCCGCGGCGGTCGGATCCGCCCCGGCCCATGGCGCCGAGCCCGCCCATCCTGGCGCGGCCGCGGTCGATGCCGGCCCCGGTCAGGATGTGGGCAGTGAACACCTTGGCGCAGACCGCTTGTCCGGACGGCGCTGGAGTGACGGTCGCTGTCTGGTCAACGCGGCGATTCCAGGCGAGCCCGCCGAGGTCGTGATCCGGGAGATCGCCGCCCTGGTAGGTGTGCGCATCGAGACCGGTGACGTCGGAGGCCTGCGCCGGCCGGTGTCGTTGCATGTGCGCGACCTGCCCTGGACCGAGGCCCTCGACCGCACCCTTGGCCAAGTCGGACTGGCGTGGACCGATGATGGCATGAGCAACGGGATGCGTCGGTTGCTGGTGGTGGATGATCCGGTTGCCGCGGCGACGCGCAGCGCGGATCTCGCCCTGCAGGCAGCCTCCACCGAGGGCACCGGCCCGGTCGCTGCCGAGGCCGGCTGGCGCTTGGCCCGACGATCATTCGTCGCCGGTCGCATGCCCGAGGCCATGAGCCGCTTCAACGACGTGGTTGAACGCTTCGCTGACGATCGCGATCCACAGGTTCGGGCCTGGGTGCAGCAGTCGGTGCGCGGCATCGCCGACTGCATGTTCGAGCTCAAGCAACTGCGCGAGGCGCGCAGCGTGTACCGCAACTACATCGCCCGGGCATCGACCGAGGACCCCGCCCTACCGGCGGTGTACCTGCGCGCGGCCGAGGTTGGCCGTCGCATGGGCTTGGAGCGTAATGATCCGGTGGCCTTCGACGAGGCCATCGAAGACCTACACACCCTGCTCGAACGCTTCGCCGGCGACAGCAAGGGTGCCGGTCCGATCCCGTCCGAGGTGCCCCAGGCACGGTTGATGATCGGCGGTCTGCTCTTCGACGCCCGGCGCTGGCAGGAGGCGTCGGTCCACCTGTTGCGTTACCACGAATCCGCCGGAGGCAGGCCGATGGACCAGGTCGAGGCGTGGCTGGCGGAATGCGATCTGCAGCTTGGCAGACCAGCGGCTGCGTTGCCGCGCTTCGAACATCTCTATACCGCGTGGCGGGACGGCAGCGCCGACGGACTGACCGCTGCGGCGGTCTATGTGACCGCCGCGTACCGTGTCGGCCTGTGCCATCTGCGCACCACCCCACCACGCCATGTCGAGGCGCTGTTCGCTTTTCAACGTGCGGCCCATGATTTTCCCAAGGCGGCGATGGACCCCGAGGTGGTGGTGGCGATGGCGGCGTGCTATGCCCAGATCGAACAGGAAGATCGCGCGGTCGAGTCCCTGCTGGGGATGCTCAAAAACGACGTTGGCAGCGATGGTAAGGGTGGACGCCTGGGCCTGGATGCGGTGGTCGGTGATCTCATGGACCGCCTTGCCGAGCATCGCGGGCCGATTCGCGCCCGGGCCTATTTCTATATAGCCCAGGCCACCTACCGCCGCGCTGAGCGCGAGCGTACCGAACGCACCACCCTCGCCGCCCAGGCGGTGGGCTACTACGACCGGGTGCTGGCCGAGGATCCGCCGCCCGAGCTGCGCGATGCGGCCCGGCTCGGGCTGGCGCGGGCGGCGCTGCTCGCAGGCAACGACGTCCGCGGCCTCGACCTGCTGCGCGAGATGCGCACCGATCCCCAGACCCTGCCACGGGACCGCGAGTTCGCTAACCGCCTGCTCGGGGAATGGCTCCGCGCCCAGGGTCGCCATCGCGAGGCGATCAAGGCCTTCCGTGGCGAGACCGAGGGCCTCTGATGCCTGCCATGCTCCGTCCGGTTGTTCTGCTTGCGCTGTCCCTGCTGGCGGCAGCGGCCGAAGGCCATGGTCCGGTGGGCAACCATGGCGAGCAGGCTGGACATGATCAGGGCGCGGTCGGTGCCCCGCTCGCTCCGCTGCCACGCAGCGTCCCCGAGGCCCCGGTGCCACCCAGCCTGGATGCTGAACTCGATCCCGCTGACCGTCTCGACCGCCGGTTGCGCGCTCTGCTCACCGAGCGTGAACAGCGCATCGACACCCTGGTGCAGGCGGGCGCAGTGGCCGCCAAGCCACAGCCGGTCCAGGATCCGATCCTGGATGATCCCCGTGCTGCTCGCGCCCGCGCCTGGGAGGAGCTGCTCGTGGCCCTGCGCGGCCATGCCGAGCGCACCCCGTCGCAGCGTCGCGACGACCTTGACCGACCAGTGGGCGAGGGGCTCGCGGCAACCCTCGCTGCCGATCCCATCGTGGTCCGCAACCGCCTGGCTGCAGTCGAAGTGCTCAAAGACCTCGCCTCCTCGCCGGAAGGTACGGCTCAGGATCTGGAGGATGGTCTCGCCACCCTTGGCCGCATCGACACCGCCCGGTTGAGCGAGCGCGAGCGCGCGCTGGCCGCGTATCTGCGCCTGTGGTTCGTGGCCGAGACCCTGCGTCGCCTGCCTGTGGCAGAGCGCGCCGCGGCGTCCGCCCTGCAGCGCGAGGCGGTCGCCGCCCGCACCGCCCTGGTCGGCGGCTTCCCCGCCAGTGAGCTGGCCATCGCTGCAGACGCTTTGGTTGCGGGGCTGGACCTGATCCCATGACCCGGTTGGAGGCCCTCACCGAACTGACTGATCTGCTCGGGGCAAGCCTGGTCGGTTGGGCTGCTGAAGAGCCCGACCTCACGGCCTTGGGCGTCCAGGCGGAGATGGCCGAGGCGCTGTTGGTCCAATGGTCCACCCTGCCGGTCGAGGATGCGGTGGCCGAAGTCGAGCGTCTGCGCACGGTGGAAGGCTTGCGCAGCGCGGTGGCTGCAGCCGCTGAGGAACGCTTCGCCGAGATTCGCGCAGAATGGCAGGCCGAACGCACTGCTGCCGGATACGCCCGGGATTACGTCACCGAAGATGATCCCGCGGCACGTTACCTGGACGACCGGCGATGAGCCAGGAGCCAGCCCGTGCGTGGATCGCCCCCGAGGACTTCCAGGCAGCCATTCGCCTGTTCGACGAGACCACCGGAGCCCTGGCCGCCCAGGTGCAACGACTTGAACAGGTGCTGGCGCGCAAACAGGCCGAACTGGTGGATGCCAACCGGCTGCTCACCTCCAAGGTTGATGAACTCGACCGCCTGACCGGCTGGCTCAACTTGGTGATGGGGTCGGTCGCCTCGGGCGTGGTGGCGGTGGACTGCGACGGCAGCGTGACCACCTGCAACCAGGCTGCGATGGAGGCCCTTGCCGGCGTGGTACCCAACCTCATCGAGGCGAATTACCTGGTCACCTTCCCTGGTGGACCGGTGGCGGGCGTACTCGCTGATGGCCATCCGCGTCCGCGCAGTCAGCGACGGGTGCAGCGCGCCGACGGCAGCGTGCGCCTGCAGCGGGTGGCCGCCTCGCCGCTACGCACCCCGGCGGGGGAATTGGTGGGCGCGGTCGAGGTATTCGAGGATGTGACCGAGTTGATGACCCTGCAGGAGCGTGCCGAGCGCGCCGACCGCCTCCAACAACTCGGTGAAATGGCTGCCGGAGTCGCCCACGAGATCCGCAATCCGCTCAATGGCATCGAAGGTTTCGCCAGCCTTCTGGTGCGGGATTTCGACGATGGCCGCAGCGATCCGGTGCGCCACCGCCGCTATGCCGCTGCAGTGGTCAGCGGGGTGCGCGATCTCAATCGCACGGTCAGCGGCCTGCTCGCCTTTACCCGTGTGCCGCGGCTTGATCGCAAACCCACCGATCCGCAACAACTCGCGGCGGCCTGTCTCGAACTGGTGCGCGTCGAGACCGCCAGCCAAGCCGGCCAGACCCTGGTGGAGGGCGGCGAGGCCGCCGCGGTGGACCTGAGTCTCGACGACCACTGGCCCGGCGGCACCCTCGCGCTCGATCCCGCGCTGCTGCGCCAGGTGTTGATCAATCTGCTGCAGAACGCGGTTCACGCTGTGATCGAAGCCGAGGATCTGCCGCGACCGCGGCGCGTGCGCTTGGGCGTGCAGCCGTCCCCCGGCGGCGTCACCTTTGTGCTCGACGATAGCGGTCCCGGCGTCCCGGCCGAGGTTCGGGCACGCATTTTTACCCCGTTTTTCACCACCCGCAGCCAGGGCACCGGCCTGGGCCTCGCCATCGCCCACACCATCGTCACCCAGCACGGCGGCAGCATCCAGGTCGAGGATGGTCCGCTCGGTGGGGCGCGTTTCATTGTGACGGTGGCAGGGGGATGATCCGTACATCTCCGTGTATCGGACCCAGTTCCTCCTCTAACCCCGCCCAGGTTGTGCGGATTCGTCCATTGAGTGGTTTGCATGGGCCCAGAGGTCCTGGACCAACCCGGGTACGCGGCATCGCCGCAGGCGGCGGCCGGATCGGTGATCGGCGGCGACTTGGCTGCGACCGTGGCGAGCTTTTCGTCGAGCCCGCGTTTTTGGCATCGCGCAGCCAGCCCTTCCAGCGCGGGATCGCGGTGCGAACCTGCGCGGCCGACCATCACCTGCTTGGTGCTGAACCAATGGCCATCAGGTATGGGATGGAGGTCAGGTCGGCCTGACACAGCTCGTCCGGGTCTTGCGGTAGCAAATCCTACCACTTCTGCGCCGGGTGCCGCAGCAGCTTCTGGGGCACCTAGCCTGGACCCAGGGCGGCCTTGACCGCCTCGATGACCTCCTCCCGCCACCGGCTTAGCGTCGACCCAGAGACGCCGGCCTCGCGGACAAGGCCCTCCAGCGAGTAAACCGTGCGCAGGAGCGCCAAGACGCATTGCTCCCGCTGATCGGGCGAGGCACCAGGCATTGGGACTTCAGCCCGGAGGGTTCGGTTGCGGGCACGCCCAGGGAGCGCAGGCCATTTCCGTGGATCTCGGGGCGCTACAGGATGCTAGCCCACATGGTTCCGGACGTGATTCCCCGGATCAGATTCCACGCGCGATCACGCCACGAATGAGGATTGCGAGGTAGAAAAGATAGCCGGCCAGGAGCATTCCTCCGGCCAATCGGCCGATAACCAGCCGACCACATCCCCAGGCTAGCGGCAGAAGAAGAGAGAATCCCAGCATCCACCACAGATCGCGACGAACGATCTCATCGGCAACTGGAAGGGTCCCGAACAGACCGGTGACCCCAAGGATGAGCAGGATATTGAAGGTGTTGGAACCTATAATGTTGGCAACCGCGATCTGGTGCTGTCCACGCTTGGCCGCCATCAAGCTAGTGACCAGTTCGGGCGCACTTGTACCAGCAGCGACGATGGTGAGGCCAATGATCGCATCGCTGATGCCGGCAGAACGCGCCAACTCGACGGAGCCCCACACCAGCAACCAGCCGCCACAGGTGAGCAATGCGATGCCAGCAACCAGCCACAGTGCCATCTTTGTCGGAGACATGGCGTCGACGGGTGCGGCTGCTTCCTCCGCGCCGTGTCCGCTCCGCACTGACCATGTGATGTAGCCCAGCCAGATCGCCAGGAATGAAACGCAGGCCCACAGGGGAAAGACCCCAAAACCGAGAGCAATGGCACAGCAAGCGATGCTGACCACAGCCATGATCGGCCAATCAAAGCGGGCAATGGCCGGCGCCACATGAAGCGGAGCGATCAATGCGACCAACCCGAGTATGACGCCGATGTTAAAGCTGTTTGATCCGACGACGTTGCCCACCGCCAATCCGTACTGGCCAACGAGGGCGCCGCTGAGGCTGGCCACAAGTTCAGGCATGCTGGTGCCGCCGGCGACAATGGTGGCGCCGATCACCGCCTCGGGCAGGCGCAACCGTCGGGCGATGGCTACTGCCGCATCAATCAGGCGATCGGCGCCAACCGTTAGAAGTGCCAAGCCAACGGCAACCGCGGACAATGCCAGGAGGAGGTCCATGTTACCGGTTTATCTCTTCCATCGTCAGGCGGGCAACCCTCAAGCATACGCACATTTTCAACGCTGTCTGTTCAGGGGACTCGGCAGGTTAATAGAGAGACGTTGAATCCGCGGAGGTCGTAGCGGGTTCTCAACTCCTGAGGCGGCGACGACCTCGTCGCAGCTGGCGCAGGGAGGAGTGCTCAGACAGGGATCGTTGAACCTGACTGTCGCAGTTGGTGGGTGGTGGATAGTGGGTGGGGAA
>JBILDK010000423.1:0-3061 GCA_044352625.1 Planctomycetota bacterium | reverse complement strand
TTCCGCGACACCACCGGCAAGGACGTGCTGCTCTTCGTCGACAACATCTTCCGCTTCACCCAGGCCGGCTCCGAGGTGTCCGCGCTGCTCGGCCGCCTGCCCAGCGCCGTGGGCTACCAGCCGACCCTGGCCAGCGAGATGGGCGCCCTGCAGGAGCGCATCACCTCGACCCGTGGCGGCGCCATCACCTCGATCCAGGCGGTGTACGTCCCCGCCGACGACTACACCGACCCGGCGCCGGCCAACACCTTCGCCCACCTCGATGCCACCACCAACCTCTCGCGCCAGATCGCCGAGAAGGGCATCTATCCCGCCGTGGATCCGCTGGCCTCCACCAGCCGCATCCTGCAGCCGCACATCGTCGGCGAGCGCCACTACAACGTGGCCCGCGGCGTGCAGAAGGTGCTGCAGCGCTACAAGGACCTCCAGGACATCATCTCGATCCTCGGCGTCGATGAGCTGTCGGACGAGGACAAGCGCCTGGTGGCCCGCGCCCGCCGCCTCGAACGCTTCATGTCCCAACCCTTCGCCGTGGCCGAGCAGTTCACCGGCATGAAGGGTGTGTACCTCAAGCTCGAGGACACCATCCGCAGCTTCGAGGCGATCCTCTCGGGCGAGTACGACAAGCTGCCGGAGTCCGCCTTCATGTACGTCGGCACCATCGACGACGTGGTGGCCAAGGCCGAGAAGATCAAGTAAGCCAACCGGACCGGAACCCACGCCATGTTCACCGTTCAGATCATCACGCCAGAGCGCCTGCTCGCCCCGATCCAGGGCGAGCACGTCACCCTCTGCACCGTGGACGGTGAGATCGGTGTACGCACCGGCCACCTCCCGGTTGTGGGTTCGCTCAAGCCCTCGTTCGCCATGGTGCGCAGCGGTGGCAAGGACCAGTTCTGGGCCTTTTCCGAAGGCACCGCCCAAGTCACCGCCACCGGGGTCAACGTGTTCGTCGAACGCGCTGCCGCCGTGACGGACATCAATGTGGCCGAGGTCGAAGCCAAGCTGACCAAGCTGCAGGCGACTGCCGCGCCCACCGACGCCACCGGCAAACGCCTGCGTGACCTCGACATGAGCTGGCTGCAAGCGCAGTTGGCTGCGGTGGTGCGCTCCAAGCGTTGACCGCCGGGGCTTACCGGCATGCGACGTTGCATACCGGAGAGGACACCGGTGCTCTGAGCTAAAATCCGTTGCGGCGCATCAGCAGGTCGAGGGCGGCGATGCCCCGGGCGTTGACGCTGGGCAGGACGTGTCGCGCCACTGCTTTGAGGTGGTCGCCGGCTTGGCCCATGATGCAGCCGTGGCCGGCCCAGGCCAGCATTTCGCGGTCGTTATCGTTGTCGCCTACCGCCCACACCCGCTCCCGCGGCACCCCGAGATGTTCGGCCAGACGCGCCAGACCCCAGGCCTTGTCGATGCCCCGGGGCATGATCTCGACCCGGTCGGGCTGGCTCTGGGCGATGATGAAGCGGTGACTGAGAGTGCTGCGCAGGCGGGCCAGGGCAGCGGGCATGTTCGCCTCAGCGCACACGAACATCATCTTGCAACTGGTCCCCTCCCACGCGGCGAACAGGTCCGGCAGGACGGGAATGGGCATGCGATAAAACGAGCGCCACACGCGGGTGTGCTCCAACTCGCGGTCCATGATCCAGTCCTCGGCGTGGCGATAGGCGCACAGCGCCCCGTCCCAGCCGCGGGTGGCATCGATGATCGCACGCACGTCCACCGCTGACAGCACCCGCGCCGCCAGGGGCTCGCGACCGGGATGGCCGACCCAGCCACCGTTGAAGCAGCCGATCGGCGTGGTCAGACGCAGGCGTTCATGGACCCAGCGCGAGGTAGGCACCGAGCGGCCGGTGACAATGGCTACCAGCACGCCGCGCTGCTGCAGGTGGCGCACCGCGCGCTCGTGGGCGGCGGGCAGTTCGCTGTGGTCGTCGAGCAGGGTTCCGTCCAGATCGAATGCCACCAGGGTTCGCATGATGCAGAATGCTCGGGCAGAATCGTCGGGGGCAACCGGAGGATCGGTCAAGTGGCGGGCTGCGCCAGCCAGTGGTTGGTGGTTGGGTTCTGGTGGTTGGGAGAGAACACATCGCGGCGCTGCTGGCAATCACCCATCCGATGCCGGAAAACAGGGTCGCAACGCGCTGCGACAAAGTCCCCAACCACCAACCACCAACCACCAACCACCAACCACGGCGGGTGCAGCCCGCCTTGCACCCCGCCCGCCAGAGCCATCATGCTGAGCCTTCCGGAGATACCGCCCATGACCCGCCAGGAACTGCTCACCGCCCTTGAAGAAGCCCTGGTCCTCGCCCCGGGCACCATGGCCCAGGGCAAGGCCCTGGCCGACATCCCGCAATGGGATTCGGTGGCGGTGGTCGAGTTCCAGGCGCTGCTCGACGAGAAGCTCGGGCTCGAGGTCCAGCCGCAGATGATCAGCGCCTGCACCACCGTGTCGGACCTGATCGACCTGGCCCAGGCCAAGCTGCAGGGCTGACGCGATGCCTGCTGCCGTCGTCACCGCCATCGCCAGCCATCTCCCGCCGACCACGCTGAGCAATGCCGATCTGTCGGCCGCGTTCCCCGATTGGCCGGTGGAAAAGATCGGCGACAAGACCGGCATCCTCAGCCGGCATGTGGCGGCTCCGGGCGAGACGGCTGCGGACCTCGCGGTGCTGGCGGCGCGCACCTTGTTCGCGCAGGGCCGGGTGACCGCCGCGGACATCGACTTCGTGCTGCTCTGCACCCAGAGCCCGGACCATTTTCTGCCCACCAGCGCCTGTCTGATCCAGAACCGCCTGGGCATCCCGACCACCTCCGGCGCGCTCGATTACAACCTCGGCTGCTCGGGATTCGTGTACGGGCTCGGCCTGGGCAAGGCCCTGGTCGAGTCGGGCCAGGCCAGGCGCCTGCTCCTGCTCACCGCCGAGACCTACACCAAGTACTTGGCCCACGACGACCGCAGCACCCGCTCGCTGTTCGGTGATGCGGCCTGCGCCACGCTGATCGAGGCCGACGCCCGCGGCGGCGTCATTGGCGCCGTGGTGTACGGGACCGA
>JBILDK010000422.1:0-3063 GCA_044352625.1 Planctomycetota bacterium | reverse complement strand
GGTGGACTGCAGCCAAGCCTGATCGCCTGATCCGGCGATGCACCAATTGGCCACGTACACCCCCGCCAGTCCCACTACGATGGCGATCTGATTGGTGGCGACCAGACGCCCGCGCAGGTGCGCCGGGGCGATCTCGGCGATGTACATGGGCGTGACCATGGAGGCGATGCCGATGCCAAGGCCGGCCATGATGCGGAAGACCACGAATACCGTCACTGAGTCAGGCAGCGCTGTGCCGATCGAGGAAACGAGAAACAGCAGGCCCGCCAGCATCAGCGCCAGACGACGGCCATAGCGATCGCTCAGCGGACCCACCAGCAGAACACCCAGGGTGCATCCGATGAGCACGCAGGCCGAGACCCATCCCTTCATGGCGCCGCTGAGTTGGAAGTGCGCGGTCATGGGTTCGATAGCGCCGGAGATCACCCCGGTATCGAAGCCGAACAGCAGGCCGCCCAGGGTGGCCACCAGGCAGATCGGCAGGAGGTAAGCGAGATTGACGGAATCACCAGAAGCGGTGACGGGGCGGGTGATCGACGGAATGGAGGTCATGTCAGCGGCGCCCGTTGAAGTGGTGCACGGCATCTACCATCGCGATCACATTGGCGATGGGTGTACAGGCCTGGATATTATGGATGGCATTGAAGACGAAGCCACCCCCGGGAGCGAAGGTCTCGCAGCGACTCAGGACCTGCTCCCGCACCTGCGCCGGGCTGCCGAACGGCAGCACCTGCTGCGTATCGACGCCGCCACCCCAGAACACCAGGCGGTCGCCGATCTCCTGCTTGAGCTGCGCTGCGTCCATGCCGGTGGCCGAGCACTGCACCGGATTCAGCACATCCATGCCGCAATCAACGAACGGATGCAAGAACGGCCGGACGCCACCACAGGAATGCTTCAATACCTTCCATGACGTATTGGTGTGGATCCACGCATTGATGCGGCGGTAATATGGAGCCCACAGCGAAGCAAATGCCCTGGTGGAGCAAAACGGACCGCGTTGAGTGCCGAAATCGGTGCCGCACGTGAAGACTGCCTGGACCACCGGCTCGATGACGTCGTGGATGCGTCGCAGGTTACGCAGGGCCACCTGAGTCTGATGCTCAAAGATCGCATGCACCAGTTCCTGACGGGTGGAGGTGGAGATGTACCACTCCTGGATGTCGCGGATGCCGCGCGGATCGCTCATGAACGGCCCCGGTACCAGGGCGATGTCCCCCAGAGCGGTGCCGCCGAAGGTGGCGACCACCGCCCGGCCGGTGGCGGCAGCAGCGGCGACGGACAGCCGAAAATGATCCAGATCCTGCAGAACAAGGTCAGAGAACTCCTCGCAATTGTCCGCCGGATCGAGCCGATCCTCGTCGATGGGTCGTTGGCGGATGATGGTGTCGAAGAAATAACCGCCGGCAGGCAGGTGCGCGCTGGGCGGCACCGTCGCATCCTTATCTGGATGCGAATAGATGGAGCCATCGGCACCGGTCGTGCAGGTGAATCCGCCACCCATCAGCACCTCCTGGCCCCAGGGGGTGCGCCAGGGCTTCCAGTCCGTGTTGGCGAACCCCAGGAGGGTACCGCGGGGCAGCACTCCGACCGTGTCGATGCCCATGACCACCGCCAGATCAGGTTCGATCTTGCCAAGCATCTGGTACGGCTCCACCACCCGCACCGGATGCCGATCCAGGCCATAGTGTTCGCGCAGGCCGGCCACCACGCTGACGTGAATGCCGGTGACGGCGGTGGAGCCGAAATCGATGGGCACCCGGTCGGGCTGCTGATGGGCGAGGGCGGCGGCAAGTCGTTGGCGATGGTCCATGATGGGTCCTGGGGGTCTCAATCATACGGGAATCACCAGTCTTCTCCATGTCTGGCATCACAAGTTGCCTATCTGGCGTCACCGTCGTGGCTCAGGCCCTGACGGATCGTCAACGCCTTTGGATGCCGGCCCGATCCAGTGGACGGCCAGGGGTGGGAGAAGACGGTGGTGCTTCCCCGAGGAACGCGCGGTCCAACATGCACGACATGACCGATGCCGCCTATGATGGCCGCCATGTCCTGCGCTGCCACCGGCGTACCGACAGCGGCCGGGTGGTGATGGGCGACATCCGCTATCGTCCGGGAGGCAGCTGCGGTCCCCGGGTGCAACGCGATGTGCAGCTGGTGATGCTGCATGCTGGGTCGTGCCGGATGCTGATCGACAGCGAATGGAGACACCTGCCGGTGGGATGGGCCTCCCTGCACCTGCCTGGGGCGCAAGAGGTCTTCAATTTCTCCGCGACAGCGGAAACCCATCATTCCTGGTGCGCCTGCCGACCGGACGTGGTGCCCGCGACGCTCCTGCGCACGCTGGCGCGTTGCCAGCCCATGGTGCGCTGCTCTCCCGTCTATCTGCAGCTCGCAACGATCGCGCTGCAGATTCTGCCTCCCTTGCCCCCTGAACGATGCGTCATGCTTGACCAGTTGGCGCTAACCATGCTGCAGGAATTCGCCGCCATGGCCCGCATGGGCGAGGACGACGCCTCCCCCTCCCCGCTGGATTCCGCCATCGGGCACATGGAAGCCTACTTCGGTTCACCAGACTGCCTGCCATGCGCCCACGAGGCGGCCGGGATCTCGCGCAACGCCCTCATCTGCCAGTTCAGGCAACGGTTCGCCCTGACTCCGGCACGCTATCTGTGGCGGCTGCGCACCGAACGCGGGATCGCCATGCTGGTTGAGACCGGGCTGTCGGTGGGTGAGATCGCTCAACGTTGCGGCTTCGCCAATCCTTTCCATTTCTCCCGGCTGGTGCGCGGAGTACAGGGCATCAGTCCGGTCCAGGTACGAGACCAGGCCTGGAAGATCCAGAGGAATGGATCGGACAACACCCATTCATGAGCCTGTGACCTCCCGCAGATGCAGGCTGACGGGCTGATGCGTGACCAATGAATGTCCCGACCCGGTCTTGAGGCCGACGAGTCCTGGAACACCACTGAGCCTTGGCCAGAAGAAGCCGTGGATTGCCACCACGATGAAGCAAACGCGCGGAACCATGAACCATCAACCATCAACTGCGGTTTTCGGGAT
>JBILDK010000052.1:0-10355 GCA_044352625.1 Planctomycetota bacterium | reverse complement strand
GCGTCCTATCCCCCGATCTGGCGTGGCGCGTGGGCGCAGGGCTGGGCGATGCCTTCGGTGCGCTACCCATGCGTGATCAGGGTCGCGCCCGCGAGCACCTTGCCCGCGCCTTTCCCGATGCGGAACCAGCATGGATCGCGCGCACCGCGCGCGGGTGCTTCCGCCACACCCTCGCCATGGCCCTGTGGAGCCTCGCCACCCAGCACCGCGATCCGCGCCATCTGCGCCGCGGCATCATGGTCGAAGGCGCTGAGCACATCCGCGCCATGGCCCGGGCCAGCCGCCGGGGCGAAGGCACCTTCGTCTATACCGGCCACCTCGGGAACTGGGAGCTGCTGGCGCGCTGCTACGCCACCGTGGTACCCGCGGCGGTGATCGCCCGGCGATTGCGCTCGCCGTTGGCGGATGCGGTGGTGCAGGAACTGCGCCGCAGCGGTGGCGCCCGCGTGATCTACCAGGACGACGACGCCCGCGACATCCTGCGCCTGCTGCGCTCAGGCACGGTGGTGGCGACCCTGGCTGACCAGGACATCCCCGCGCTCGCCGGCTGCTTCGTGCCCTGGTTCGGCCACGACGCCTACACTCCCAGCGGCCCCGCCGCCCTCGCGGTGCTGGCGCGCTCGGCGGTGCAATGCGTGTACCTGTATCGCAAGGCCGGCCGCTGGGTGCTACACTGTGGCCCGCGCTGGCCGGCTGTCCGTAGCGGCAACCGCGATGCCGACATCCACTTCGTCACGGCCCGTTCCACGTCCTACCTCGAACAGCTGGTGCGCGCGCATCCCACTCAATGGGTGTGGTGGCACAAACGCTGGCGCACCCGTCCCCAATCCACCACGTCATGAGCCAACCCATGTCCCTCCCCGCCGGCGCCACACGGTCCTCCACCACTCTTGGTGAAATCCTGACCCTGCGCACCACCAACGGAACCGCGGTCGTCGCGCTGCATGGCGCCACGGTGATCTCGTTCATCCCCAGCGGCGGACGCGAGGTCGTGTTCACCTCGCCCACCGCGACCATTGCCGGAAACAAACCGATCCGCGGTGGCATTCCGCTGTGCGGACCCTGGTTCGGCCCGCATCCGCACGTCGCTACGGCGCCCGTCCACGGCCTGCTGCGCCAACGCCTGTGGCGCCTGGACCGGGTTGAGTCCGACGGCGAACACCTGGTCGCAACCCTGGTCCTGGACTTGCCGGCGGAACCGGCCCTGGGCTGGGTGCACCAGGCCCGCGCCACCGCCACCGTGACCGTGGGCGCGACCCTGGCGGTCGAACTCACGATGCGTAACACGGGGTCCACGCCGTTCCTGTTGTCGGGTGCCTTGCACAGCTACTGGGCGGTCAGCGATGTGCGTCAGGCCCGCGTCGAAGGCCTGCAGGATCGTGCCTGGATCGACTTTACTCCGGGCGGCGGGGCGCTGCGCCGCGAGACCGCTGCGACGGTCAGCCTCACCGGCGAGGCGGCGCGCTTCTACCGCAGTTGCGATCCGGTGCGCCTGGTCGATCCGGGCTGGAACCGGGCCCTGGCCCTCCGTTCCTGGGGCGCTGCAGACACCGTGGTGTGGAACCCCTGGGAGCGCTCCGCCGCCGCCATGGCTGACATGGGCGCGGCGTGGAGCGGCTTCCTGTGCGTGGAACAGGCCAACATCCCCGCCTCCGGCGTGATGCTGCCGCCGGCCCATAGCCACCACCTGGGGGTTGAGGTGGCGGTCGAGACCCTGGCCGGCTGAATCCGGTCAGGCGGCGGCGCTGGCGGCTGGTCCCAGTCGTCCGGTCGCCTGGTACAGGGCCTTGCTGTCGCCCCACTCGTGGCAGCTCGCGAACCACCACTTGGCGGTCGCGCACGGCAGGCCCGCGAGGTGCTTGGCATAGCTGTCGAGCGTGGGGAACACGTCACCAGCGGTGGGTCCGACATACGGCGTCAGTCCAGCATCCGGCAGGGCCGCATGCACCGCCACCGGGTCGGTGTAGGGGTGGTGCAGCTCCATGCCCAGGATGCGGATGCCGGAGCGGGCCAGGGCCGGCAGGTGCCGGGCGTACTGGCCGCAGCAGTGGATCCACACCCCGCCGAAGGTCTCGGCGATGCGGCGCAGGCAGGGGATCTCGAAACGTTCGTACTGCTTGGGCCCGATCAGCGGCATGTAGTCCTGGGTCAGGGCCACGCCCACGTCGTCCGGCAGGTAGACGTAGGGCCAGATCGCGCCGATGCAGCGGCCGTGGCCGGCTTCGGCGCGGAACCGCCGGTGGGTGCTGATGATCACGTCGGTGACGTGGGCGAGGGCCGCCTCCACCACCTCGGGGCGCTCCATCATCGCCTCCATCAAGCTGGTCTGGTCCACCAGTTCGGCGAGGGTGTTGAGCGGACCGGCGGGATCGGGGAAGCGCACGAACACCGGATCGTCGCCGCAGCGCGCTTGGACCTGGCGGTACACGCGCAGGCCCCGGCCGAAGAAGCTGTCCGCGAAGCTGACCGTGGTGCGCACGGTGGCGAGATCGTCGATGGTCGCGCACACCGGCTTGATGTGGATGCCGCCGCCGTCCCGGCCGGGCATCAGCTCGCCGCCCCACAGGGAGGCCATCGAGACGGTGCCGAAGTCCGGCACCACCGTGGGCAGGATGGCGGTTTCGCCGCGCTCGCCATCAGCCTTGATCACCGCGAAAGCCATCTCGGCCATTTGCGCGTCGTCGGTGACCTGGCGATAGGTGGGCTGCACATGCATGCTCACCAGGGGCCGGCGGCTGCGACCTGCGTGGAAGTCGCGGAAGGTGTCGAGGGCGGTGGCGATGCGCTCGGCAGAGAATCCAGTGGTGGACATGGTGACCTCAGCGCCCAGCCAGGGTGGCCCGACCCTGGACGACCCAGCTATGGCTGCGCTCGGTGACCTTCAGCGGTCCGGTCCCCGGATGGTCCACCAGCGCATCGCAGTCGGCGTATTCGAGGAAGAAGGCGCGGCGTGGTCGGTCGGTGTGGTTGAGCGTGCTGCGATGCAGGGTCAATCCGCTGAACGCTACGGCCTCGCCGGCCTTCATGCGCACCGGGATGCCGTCGCCCTCGACCGCGAGGGTCATGTGCCAGGAGTCCGCATTGGGCGTGCGGTGCGGCAGGAGGCCCTGACGGTGGCTGCCGGGCACGACCCACACGCAGCCGTTCTGCTCGTCCACGTCGTCCAGGGCGGTCCACACGGTGATGTTGGTGGCGGGGGTCACCGCACCGTAGCCGTTGTCCTGGTGCCAGGGGAACTCGCTGGTGCCGCGCGCGCCGTCCGGGTGCTTGGTCACGAACTGGCTGAACCAGCAGCTCACGTTGGGGCCGATCAGCGACGCCACCGCCGGCAGGTGTGGTCCGCCCAGGGCGAAGGCGCGGGTGCCGGGGGCGTAGGCCAGGACCTGGCTGCGGAAGATGGTGATGTTGCCGGTCTCGACCCCGGAGTTCATCGGGGTGACCGAATGGCGCAACTGGGCCTCCTCGGCGCGCAGGGTGGCGAGCTGCTGATCATCGAGCACCCGGCCGAGGAGGACGAAGCCGTCGGCGGCGAATCCGGCGAGCTCGGCGGCGTCGAGCGGGCGGGAGGCGAGGGCGGGAAAGGGGCGGTTCATGTCCGCAGCATACCCCCCCACCGCGCCCGCCGCTTCCGGCGCTGCGCCGGCGAGTTACGGTTTCGCGTCATGTTCCGCGAACCCATCGACCTGGGGCCCGGCCGCGACTGCGCGGTGTGGCGCATGGCGTGGCGGCCGAGCCTGCACCCGCGCCACTGTCACGACGACCTGGAATGCAACCTGACCCTGCGTGGCCGGGCGACCTATCTGATCGGTGAACACCGCCTGGAGATGACGCCGGGCACGCTGGTCTGGCTGTTCCCGTGCCACGAACACCAGCTCATCGCCCGCGATCGCGACCATGTGATGGACATCGCCGTGTTCACCCCCGCCCTGGCGGCGGCGGCGGCCACGGCCCTGGGCGACAGTCGGCTGACCGCCGCGGATCCGGGATTCGGCCCGATGCGCCGCCTGTCCACCGTCCAGGTCAAGGCCCTGGGCTGGCTTGGCCAGGCGGTCGAACATGCGGCGGAGGACCCCCCGCTGGCCAATGCCGCCGGGCGGCACCTGCTGCTGGCGGCGTGGCGCGCGTTCCATGGCCAGGCCGAGCCGGTGGCGGCGGCCCTCCATCCGGCGATAGCGCGCACCGTCGAATTGCTCGGACGCAGTCCGGGGGCAACGCGAACCGCATTGGCGCGGGCGAGCGGGCTCAGCCCGGGCCGGCTGGGCCGGGTCTTCCAGGCCGAGATGGGCATGTCCTTGTCCGCCTTCCGCAACCGCCTGCGCGTGGACCGGTTCCTGCAGGTGGCACAGTCAGGAGCCGACTGCACCACCGCGGCACTAGAGGCGGGCTTCGGCAGCTACAGCCAGTGCCACACCATGGTGCGCCGGCTTACCGGCAACGGCCCCCGGCAAGCGCTGGGCGCCCTCGCCCCCGCGGAATAAACGCGCTCAACCCGACAACCGCAGTTGATGGTTGATGGTTCCGACACCGTGAGTTGCAACGATTCTGGCGCTCACCCACCGGGTGAACATCGGCGCCATGGCCAACCTGGGCGAGGCCTGGTCACGGTTTCTCTGCATCGAACAGGCCAACATACCGGAAAATGCCCTGGCGCTGCTGCCCGACCAGAGCCATCACCTGGGGGTCGCGGTGGCGGTCGAAACCGCTGCCGGCTGACCCCGGCCTGCATCAACTGCGCGCAGGCTCGGACAAATAAAGGATCGCGTTCGAAGTACGGTCGATCACCAGTTTGCCCATGCGGATCTGCTCGACCTGGTTGAAGCTGAGCACCGCGCCCAGGGGCGTGGCCCGAGTCACCGGGTCGACGCGCAACAGCGGGGCCTTGTGCATGGCCTTGACCAGACGCTCGTAGACTTCGAGGAAGGCCGGCTCGACCTGGGCCCGGCGTTCGGCGTACTGGGCGTCAAGGGCTGATTCCTCGGCGCAGGGCAACTCAGCCCCGGCGGCGGCAGCCTGGGCGGCGGCGCGGGCGGTGGACAGGCCCTCGGCCTGAGCGCGGGCCTTGGCCACACGCTCCTCCTGGAGGGCGACCTTGGCCAACAGCTCCTTGATCGAGCTTTCGCGCTTCACTTTCTCAAGTTTGGCCTGCTCGATACCGTTGATGATCTCCATGTAGTCTTTATTGGTCTTGGATTCGGGCTGCCTGGCACGCAGGTCATTGATGGTCACGTCACAGCGTTCCACATCGGCTTGATACTGACGAGTCAGGGCCCCAAACTTCTCGACCTCGGCAACTGCGGCCTGCACCGTTGCCTCGCCCGCGGCCCAGGCCTTCTCGGCCTCCGCCAGGCGCTTGAGCTTTTCATCGCGCCCCCGGCGCAGCGTCAGGCGCTGCTTATCGATAACCTGGAGATCCAAAAGGGCGGCGATGCTCGTATTCATGCGGGCAGCATGATGCGTCCGGCCCCGGGGTGCAGCAAGAGGGAAGTGCGGGCGCTCACTGCCGCGTGAGCTTGAACGCCACATGCCCCGAGAACGGGGGTACGTCGAGTTCCAACACGCCCCCCACATGATCGACGGTTTGGGCTGTACCCGGGACCCCGCTGTCCGCATTCCACCAAACCACCTGCATGGTACCGGCTGAAACCGCATCCCCGACCCGGATCCGCACCCCGGCCTGCTCATTGCGGGCACCACCAGCGCCCCAGACCCGATCGTGAACATATCCCAGGACGAGGCCAGGACGACTCCAGGCCCGGCACCACAACTCCCCCTCTGGGCCACGCGCGGTCAGAGCCACGCTCTGGGCATCGGAGCCAGGTCGCGAGCGCAGGTCCTCGCCAGCGAGAAAGGCGCGCAGGGCCGTATAGGGCGCGAACCGCGACCCCTGATCGATCCATTCGAACCACCACAGCATGGGCGCGCCGAGGTGGCCGTTGACCAAGGCGGCAAAGCCCCCGCTGGCGTGTTCCGCCTCCAATTGCGCTGGCGGGCAGGCATCCCATTGGCCACCGTACTCGGTGACCAGCACGCCCTTCTGGTACCGTGCCACGATCCCACCGCGACGCGGCCCCGAAGCGTTCAGCAGGTCGGCGAGCAGGAAGCCGTTCTGCTGGGCGGCCGGCGCATGATAGGCGTCGATACACAAAAAGTTGAGCCCCGGCAGCGCGGCCACCGCCCCGTACACCTGCCGCCAATCGGAAGACCAGTGAGAGGTCAGCGGATGCCGATAGGGATCGAGCGCCGCCCATCGCGCCGTGGCCTGTTCATGCCACGCGCGTAAAATCTCTACGTCGCCCTTCTGCGGGCGACCAGCGCTGGTCAGATCCATTTCGGTCCACAGCTTCCAACCCAGTACGGCCGGATGATCCGCGTAGCGCGCCGCAAGATGCCGGCGGATGCGGTCCTGGCCGGCGCGGGCCAGCGGGCTGGTGAAGATCTCGGTAGGCTTCGCCAACGGACCGCCGTTGGCTTTATTCCATGGATTGCGATCCCATTCATTATCACAGAAATCAGAGGCTTGGCCGTGGTTGTTGACCACCAGCAGCAGGCGCATGCCGCGGCTCCAGGCGAGGTCGAGCACGCGGTCGAGACGGGCGGCATTGATCTGGTTAACCCGCCCAGGCCCATGAAAGCCCGCCCAATCGCCACGCCACTCCAAGGCCAGGTTCCACGACGACAGCCAGACCTCGGCGGCATCGGCGCCAGCGGCGGCAAAGCGCGCCAGATACGCCTCATAGGCCTGGGTGCCGCGTTCGGACGTGACCGTGGTGCCCAAGCGATCGCGGGAACGCAGATCCCACACCGAGCGCAGATTGACCCCCACTGGCCAGTAGTGCCGACCTTCCACACTCAGGAAACGCGCATCCGTGGCATCGACCCGCGCCACCGCATCCACCGGGTTACCACTGACGGTCACGCTCGGCAGCACGGCCTCGGCGCAGACCGCCCCGGCCCAGGCGCCCTCCAGGCGCAGGCGGTATGCTCCAGGGCGGGCGGGCCGCCAGCGCACGGTGAAACGACCGGGGCCGGTAGCGGTTGCGAGCTCGCGATCACCGCCATCGCGCAGCGCCACCGGGACCTGATGGAAGCCTGCGAAGCGCTGTTCCACGCCGTCCGGGCCAGTCACCACCAGGGTCAGGGCGAAACCGTCGGGATCATCCGCATCCGCAGGGAAGGGTCGCGGCACTGCGCTGACCTCCCAACGCTGGCCCGCTGCGACCGCACCCGCGCAGCGCACGTCGAGCAGCGCCGGCTCGGCCGCGGCCGGCGGGACCGCCAGCACCACCGGGTCGCTCACGCGCAGCCGCCACGAACCGGAGCGGGCAGTCCAGAAGGTGAGCCCGGTGCGGGTGGCATACTGTGCCGAGGCAGCGGTCCAGGCGCCCTCCGGACCGATCACCGGACGATCCTCCGGCAGGGCCAGATCCACCGTCTGGAGCCCGGGCTGCAGACGCACTGGCGCAGCGACCCCATACCACGAACCGTGGACATCCCCCACCCAGGCCGTGACCCCGAGATCCGCTGGGGCATCCGCTGGCACCTCGATGGTGGCGGTGACCGTGCGTCCCCCGGCGGTAGCCCCCGGCAACTGGCAGCGGGCACCCGTCACACCCCCGACCACCACCTCCTGAGCAGCTGCGCTCGCCGCCAGCAGCACCAGGAACAGGCGACTCATGCGCTCAAAAAATTGCTAAGCAGACGCAACCCCACCGCCCCGCTCTTCTCGGGGTGGAACTGCACCGCCGCCAGGTTGCCCCGGCGCACCCCGGCACAGAAGCGCCCACCGTGATCCGCCGTGGCGATCACCTGCACCCCGGCCCCCGGCGCGGGGTGATACGAATGCACATAATAGAAGGCCGCGTCCGCTGCGATCCCGCGCCCAAGCTGCGGATCCTCGAGCGTGGTCGGGTTCCAGCCCATGTGCGGCACCTTGAGCGCCGGATCCGTGGGCTGGAAACGCACCACACGCCCCGGCAAAATGCCCAGGCAGGGCGTGCCGCCATCCTCCTCGCTGGACTCGAACAGCAATTGCAGACCCACGCAGATGCACAGCAGCGGCCGATCGGCAGCAATGACCTGCGCCAACGCCTGGTCCATGCCCAAGGCCCGGAAGCTGGCCATGCACGACCCCGCCGCACCAACGCCGGGGAAAATCACTTTGTCCGCCGCCGCAATCACCGCTGCATCACGGGTCACAACCCCCTCATGCCCCACCGCCGCCACCGCCCGCGCCACCGAGGTCAGGTTGCCGGCTTCGTAATCGATGATGGCGACGCGCATGGGGGGCAGCATTCGCCCCGCACCGGCTGAGCAAGCCGCACCAGTGGCCGGTTACGGTTCGCTGGCTTCGGGCCGTCCCCGGGCAGCCCGCCGACCATCCTCCAGGCGGTGGAACTCCGCCAGCTTGGCTTCAAGCAGCGCCTTGGGCGGCATCGCGGTGCCGTAGTCGGCCACCAGGGCCGGCGAGAGCGTGCGCGACAGGGCGTACTCGACCACATCGCGGTCCTTGCCGGCGCACAGCAGCACGCCGATGGCGGGCCGCTCGTGGGGCTTGGTGTGGTCGCGATCCAGGGCCTCGAGATAGAACGAGAGCTGGCCCAGATCGGCCGGAGTGAACTCGCCGACCTTGAGTTCAAACGCCACCAGACACGACATGCCGCGATGGAAGAACAGCAGGTCGATGTGGAAGTCCTTCGTCCCGATCTGAATCCGATATTCCTCGCCGACGAAGCAGAAGTCGCGGCCGAGTTCGAGCAGGAAGCGGCGCAGGTCGGCGACGATGCCCTGGCGCAGGTCCCGCTCGGAGTGGGGCTGGGGCAGGTCGAGAAAATCCAGCAGATAGCTGTCCTTGAACACGTTCCCCGCGTCCGGCTGGAGGGTCGCCACCACCGCCGAGGCCTGGGGCGGGTTGGCCACGGCACGCAGGAACAGGCCGCCGGCCAATTGGCGTTCCAGCTCGCGGAACGACCACCGTTCGCGGGCTGCCGTCTCCAGATAAAAGCGCCTCTCTTCCATGGTCTTACAGCGCCCAAGGACGGCCAAGTTGTGGCTCCAGGGCAATTGTCTCAACAGTGTCGCGACAATTACGCCTCCCTCCCGGTAGGCCTCGTAAAATTGGCGCATGCGGAACAGGTTGGGGCGGGAGAAGCCCTTGAGGTCCGGATGGCGTTCGGCCAGGTATGCCGCCAAGCCGTCCACCGCCCCGTCGCCCCAGGCTGCCGCCGCGATCTTGGCGCTGATGTAGGACCCGACCTGCCAATAGAGGTCGATCTGCGCCGTGTTGACAGCGACGTAGGCCCGCTGCCGGGCCTGGCGGATGAGGCCGGCGACTTCGGCGAACGAGTGGGCGAGGTCCTGGGACATGGGTGGGATCACCTACTGCTCGACCGTGACCGCACCTTCGCCCAGCACCACCGCCTGGCAGGCAAGGCGGGCTTCGCCGTCCTTGCCGGTGGAACCCTTGCAGTGGAAACGCTCGGCCGGGGCCAGCGGGGCGAGCTGGTCGGCGCCGCTGGAGACGGTCACCCGGCACATGCCGCAACTGCCGGACATGCACAGGTAGCTGATCGGCTTGCCCGCGCCGACGATCGCGCCGAGCACGTCCTGGCCGCGCTCGGCGGGGATGGCGGCGTCTTTGTAGAGGATGGTGGCCATGAGGGCTGCGCTCGGTGGTGGTTGGTCACACGTATTGGCCGCGGCCTCGCCCAGAGGGTTCCCCGCGCGGCCTGACGCGGACCTTTGGCATGTGACCGGCTCTCATGGCCCTGTCCAGCGCGGTGAGGGTGACAGTCGCGCCCATCGTCGTGGCTGTCACCGCCAGCGCACCATCAGCCCACGACCACGGCACTCAGGGCCAGGTGTCCGGCTGCGTCGGATCAACCACGCGGATGGCGCCCTCTGGAAAAAGGCCCTGGACATGCGCAGCGTTGCGCGTGACCACCCCGGCGAACCGACGGGCCACAGTCGCAATGAAAAGGTCGGCCAGCGGGCGGCGTGGGATCGTGCCCCCACTGCTTCGCCGTGCCTGCACATGCCGATGCCACGCGCCAAACGCGTGGGCGGTATCGTCGGCCTCCCAGGCCGGGGTCAGTCCCTGCACGGATCCGGGCAGCGCCTGGTGGGCCACGCCGACCTGGTCGAGAAATGCCTCCAACAGCGCGCTGTCACCGCGAAATGCCGGGGCCAACTCGATAAAGGTGGTGCTGGTGATGGCGAGACCCTGGGGGAGCAGATGCGCCAAGCAGGTTGCCGATGCGCGACCGAACCTCGCATCATTCAGGCGCACATCGAGGAGCACACAGGTGTCCACGATCCAGGTCACGACGCGCCCTCCGTCTCACCTCCGCGCAGGTCGG
>JBILDK010000421.1:0-3086 GCA_044352625.1 Planctomycetota bacterium | reverse complement strand
AGTCGGTGCTTGGAAACAGGGTCGCAACGCGCTGTGATGCAGTCCCCAACCACCAACCACTAACCACCAACCACGTTTTTCAGGGTTAAGGCCTGCGCGGCTGAAGTCGCGGCAGCGACCCGGGGGTCACCAGCCATTCTGCCGGCGCCACCACCAGCGTGGTGCCCGGTTCCGGAGGCAGGCGCCCGAAATCCTGGGCATCATATGGCCACGTCTGGGGCGTGGTGGTACCGTCGGCGCCGAGCACCTCGACCTCGACCCAATGGGTCACATCACCGCGGAAATAGGCGCCTTCGGGTCGGGTGGTGATGCCGTCGTGGACCTCGATCACGGTGATCGTGCGCGGGGTGCGGTCGGCACTGGCCAGGACATAGGGAAGCGCAGCGACGCGCAGGGTCGGATGAGGACAGCCCACCAACAACAGGGCCAGCAAGCCCAGGACGAATCGGCCGAAGGTCAACCAGCCTCGCTGGTGGCATTGCGTTCCATCATCACGGAACGGATCTCGGCCTCGCTGACCATCTGGCCATCCACCAGCACGCGGGCGGCGCAGGCGCTCAGGCGCGGGCGGATGCGCAGCACGTCGATCTCGATGCGCAGCTGGTCGCCGGGCACCACCGGGCGGCGGAACTTGGCCTTGTCGATCGACATCAGGAACGGCACGCGATCGCCATCGGGGCAGTCGGTGATCAGCAGGATGCCGCCGGCCTGGGCCATGGCTTCAAGCTGGAGGACCCCGGGCATCACCGGCAGGCCGGGGAAATGGCCTTGGAAGAACGGCTCGTTCATGGTCACGTTCTTGATCGCCACCAGGCGCTTGCCTGGCACATGTTCGATCACGCGGTCCACGAGGAGGAACGGATAGCGGTGCGGCAGGCGGTCGAGGATCGCCTGGATGTCGA
Source organism: Planctomycetota bacterium (assembly GCA_044352625.1). GTDB lineage: Bacteria > Planctomycetota > UBA11346 > UBA11346 > UBA11346 > JAKLKR01. Next base: position 2,184 of record JBILDK010000421.1, on the reverse strand, counting down.
ACACCACCTTGGGCCGCTCGGCCTGCTCGATGCGCTGGTTGAGGGCCTGCACCAGCAGCATGTTCTCGCGGTGGCCCGAGCGCACCGCGATGATGTGGGCGTTGAGCCGGCGCGCGACGTGGGCGAGGTCGCCGATCAGGTCGAGGACCTTGTGGCGCGCGGCCTCGTCCTTGAAGCGCAGGGTGTTGTCGATCAGGCGGTCGCCGTCATAGACGCAGGTGTTCTGGTAGGTCGCACCCTTGCCCAGGCCGATGGAGCGCAGCATCGCCACCTCCTTGGCGAGGCAGAAGGTGCGTGCCGGGGCGATGTCGCGGGCGAAGGATTCCTCGCCCAGCTCGACCTCGACCACCTGGGCGCCGCCGAGGGCCCCGCCGTGGTCGTCGAGGGTGTAGGTGATCTTGAGGCCGTTCTTCCACGGCAGGGCCACCAGCGAGGTGCGGCCATCGCTGATCGTCACCGGGTCGGTGACGTCGAACGAGCGCAGCGGAGAGCCTTGTTCGACCACTCCGGCCGAACGCAGCATGTCCACGAACTCGCGCGCCGAGCCGTCGAGCCCGGGAAACTCCACCGCGCTCAGCTCGACATAGAGGTTGTCGATGCCCAGGCCCTGGCAGGCGGCAAGGAAGTGCTCGGGGGTGTGGACCTCGACCTCGACGCCGTTGACCGTGGTGGCCAGGGCCGAACGGCGCTGGCGCTGGCACAACGCCGCCGGATGGGCGCGCAGGCTGGGCTGGCCCGCGAGGTCGGTGCGCACAAAGACCACCCCGGTGTCGGCCGGGGCGGGCTTGGCGGTGAGGGTGCAGCTTTCGCCACTGTGCAGCCCGATGCCGGTGACCGAAGCCGGACGAGCGATGGTGCGTTGCGCACTCATGGCTGTTTCGGGCTGAGCGCGCTGAGCCGGCGCTCCAGGTCGGCGATGCGTGCTTCGAGGTTGCGTACCGTCTGCTGGGTCTCGGGCAGATGGCGCAGGGCGATTTCCTGGCTGAGGGCGGCGCGGTTCTCGCGCGCCGGACTACCGCGCAGCACCGCCTTGGGCGCGGTGCTCTTGGACACCCCGCTTTGGGCGGTGACCACGGTCTGATCGGCCAGGGTGATGTGCCCGGCGACGCCGACCTGGCCGGCGAGGGTGACGTAGTTGCCGAGTCGGGTCGAGCCGGCGATGCCGACCTGGGCCACGATCAGGCAGTGGGCGCCCAGCTCGACATTGTGCGCGATCTGCACCAGGTTGTCGATCTTGGTCCCGGCACCGATGCGAGTGACGCCGAAGCGGGCGCGGTCGATGCAGCAGCAGGCGCCGATCTCCACGTCGTCCTCGATCACCACCACGCCGACCTGCGGGCTCTTGTGGTGCTTGCCATTGAGCAGAACGAAGCCGAAACCGTCGCTGCCGATCACTGCGCCGGGCTGAACCACCACCCGGGCGCCCAGGCGGCAGCGTTCGCGGATGGCGACATTGGCGTAGATCACGGAGTCATCCCCCAGCGCACAGTCGGCGCCAAGGACCACATTGGGGTGAATGACCACATTCGCACCGATGGAGCAACCGCTGCCGACCACCACATGGGCGCCGATCCGCGCCCCGGCGCCGATCACGGTGCGCTCACCGATCACCGCGCTGGGATGGATGCCCGGGGCGGGATGGGAGGGTTTCGGGCCGAAGGTCTCGATGATGCGGTTGAAGGCATGGTCGGGATTGGCCACGATGATCTGGGTCGGGCGGCAGTCAGGTTGCTCGGCTGCCACCAGCACCGCGCTGGCCCGGGTCTCGGGCAGATGCACCGCGTACTTGGGATTGGCCAGGAAACTGAGGTCCCCGGGCTTGGCCTCGACCAGCCCGGCGATGCCAGAGAGCACCGCCGCGCCATCGCCGACCACCCGTCCGCCGAGGAATCCGGCGACGTCATTGGCGGTGGCCTGCATGCTCACTTGGCTTCGGCGGCGGGGGCCGCAGCCTTCTCGTTGAGGTACGGGATGAAGGCTTCGGTGATGTCGTTGGCGGGCTCGTAAAAGAGCACCGACTGCAGGCCCATCTCAAGCTGGACCTCTTGCAGGCTGCTAGCGCTCAGCTCAGGATTGGCAGCGAGCATCACCATCATGATGCCCCGTTCTTTGCAGAACGTGGCCAGGGCGGCGCGCACCGCCTTGTGGGTCTCCTTGACCAGGATGACATGCCGCCGCTGAATC
>JBILDK010000420.1:0-3089 GCA_044352625.1 Planctomycetota bacterium | reverse complement strand
GCCGGCCCGGCCGCTCGATCGCTCGATGCGGCCGGGCCGGCCGCGCTCCCAGGGGGGGTCATCGCCATACACCCGGCGCGGTGGCTCCACAGCGTTGGCAGCGCCCATCCACCAGCCCATCCAAACGCGACCGGCCGTTGTGCCGCCACACCAGGCGCTCGCCACAGGCGCAATCACTGTGCTGATGATGGTGGTCATGGAGTGGCACCCGCGCGGTCCACGCGCCGCGCACTACCGCACACCACCCATCCAATTGATCGGCCTCAGCGGGCCGCCGCGCCACCAGGTGCATCGCCGCCGCCCGGGCCCACTCCAGCGCCGGCAACGGTCGGCCATCGAGCCCCGCCAACACCTCGACATGCCGCCCCCCGGCGAGGATCTCCGCCACCGCCGGGCCAGGTTGCGCATCTGCCAGCAGCACCCAGGCATCGACCCGCGCCAACAACTCCGCAGTCACCGCGCCGCGCCCCGGCGTACACACCACGACCGGCGCCTCGCCAGCGGCCTCCAACACCGTGGCCAAACCCCGGGGATGACGCAGGGGATCGCTCCACATCACGGCATATCCAGCACAATCCAGCTTCGTCCGCAGCGACGTCAACAGCGCGGCATCAAATGGCCTGCGGAAGGTATTGCGCTCAGCCGCCTCGGGATCGCCCGCGAACGACGCGCCATCGCGGCTGCCCACCGCCAGCAGCCGGGTGCCGGGACGCCAGCGGTACAGGGGCAGGCGCTCCACCGCCACCGGGGCGAGCAGGGCGACGTGGCCGTCGTCCATGCCGGTGGTTGGTGGTTGGTGGTTGGTGGTTGGGTCAACGGTCATCGCGTCATGGGTGGCGCCGAGCGCGCAGGGGTTTAACCTTGTCCGGCGCACGTCTGTAACGGTTGTTCGCCCAACCACCAACCACCAACCACCGGCTCCTGCCATGATGCGCCTCACCGTCCATTTCAGTCGGCCCCTGCCCCCGGCCGACCAGACCATCCTGCGCTTCGCCGTGGGCGGCCTGGCCAAGACCAGCCGGGTACGCTTCCAACGCGGCGGGTATGAGGCCTGGGTGTTCGGCGAAGCAGTGGCCGTGCACGACCTCGCCGCCGCCCTCGCGGCCGAGGGGCTGACCCCCGAACGCATCGAGACCAGCCTGGATACCGAGACCGACGAAGCCCTGGCGGCAGACGCCAAGGCCGGCGAGCGCTTCAAGGCGATTGGGCGCTAGGGCGCCCGGTGGTTGGTGGCTGGTGGTTGGGTGCTGACGCACGGATAATGATCCACGCGTCAGCGTGCCGTTCACCAACCACCAACCACCAACCACCAACCACCACCGAACTGATTGTCCCGCCCCACCCACCCGCCATACCTGACGCATGCCCGATACCCTGCTGATCGTCGATGATGAGCCTGCCATCCGCTCTGCGGTGGCTCGCGCCTTTCCCGACCAGAACACCATCCAGGTCGAAACCTGTGCCGCCGCTTTGGCTGCGGCCAAGGACCAGTACCCGGACATCGTGCTGCTCGACCTGCGCCTGCCTGATGGCTCGGGGCTGGACCTGGTGGCCAAGCTGCGCGCCATCGACCCCGACCTGCCGGTGGTGCTGCTCACCGGCCACGGCAGCGTCGATCTCGCGGTCGAGGCGCTCAAACAGGGCGTGACCGATTTCATCGAAAAGCCGTTCAAGCTCGAACGCCTGCGCACCACGGTCAACCTGCTGCTGGAAAAACAGCGCCTCGGCCGCCAGGTCGCGCGGCTTTCGGGCAAGAACCAGGGCCGTGCCACCATGGTCGCCCACAGCCCGGCCATGCGCCGGGTCATGGCCCTGGTCAAGCGCGTGGCAGCGGTGCCCGCCACCACCGTGCTCATCCAGGGCGAAAGCGGCACCGGCAAGGAGCTGGTGGCGCGCTCGATCCACGAACGCTCGGCGCGCAGCGGCCAGCAGTTCGTCGCCATCAATTGCGCCGCGCTCAGCGAGAACCTGCTCGAAGCCGAACTGTTCGGCTATGAAAAGGGCGCGTTCACCGGCGCCGACAGCAAGGGCAAGCAGGGCCTGTTCGAAGTCGCTGATGGCGGCACGGTGTTCCTCGACGAGGTTGGCGAGATGCCGCTGGCGTTGCAGACCAAGCTGCTGCGCGCCTTGCAGGAACGCCGTTTCCGCCGCGTCGGCGGCCTCACCGACGTGGACGTGGACGTGCGCGTGGTCGCCGCCACCAACCGCGATCTGCGCGCCGAGGTCGCCGCCGGCCGCTTTCGCGCCGACCTGTATTACCGCTTGCGCGTGGTGCCCATCGTGGTCCCGCCGCTGCGCGAACGCCCCGAAGACATCGCCCCCATCGCCGAGCACCTGCTCAAACGCCTCGCCCCGGAACTCGGCCGCCCCGGCATCAGCCTCAGCCCGGCAGCGGTGGCGGCGATGCGGGCCTACGCCTGGCCGGGCAATGTGCGCGAGGTCGCCAACGCGGTGGAACGCGCGGTGATCTGCGCCGAAGGCGACACCATCACCAGCGACGACCTGGTGCTCGACGAAACGCTTCCCATCGTCGCCTCATCCACCCCCACCGTGGTGGCGGAGCCCACCTCCAGCCTTGCGCCCGTGCCCGCAGCGCCCGCGCCGGCTCTGCCCCCTGGCACCATCGTCATCCCCCCCAGCCAACGCAATCTCGCCCAGATCGAAGCCTTGATCGTCAAGGCGGCAATGGCCGACGCGGGCGGCCAGAAGCTGCGCGCGGCGGAACTGCTCGGCATCAACCGCAGCACCCTCTACAGCAAACTGCGTGAAGTGGACGGCGGCGAAGACCTACCCGCGTAAACCTAAAAAACGCGATGGACTCGGCCAAGGGGCATGCATCAGTCGTTGATTCGGAGCTATCGAGCATGTTCCGCGATCACCCGCTGGGTGAGTTCGAAAAAAGGAACAGGATGGGGAGAATGGGGAGGATGAAGCCGTCGCATGTCCCAATGAATTCCATCCTTCCCATCCTGTTAACCCCAATGGCGTTAAGCAATCATCTTAATCCACTGTCAGGATAAGCGTTACAATTTACCGCCTTGAAGAAAAGCCTTGACAAGTGAGCCCGAAAATTTTTCGGGCCTCATGAG